>CAIYWM010000789.1 GCA_903929895.1 uncultured Alphaproteobacteria bacterium | reverse complement strand
CTGCCTGGGCACCAACGGCCTGGTCTCGAAGGCCAGGCTCGGCTGGAACGTGGTCGATCTCAGCACCGCACCGCCGATCCTGGCGCGCAGGCTCTACGAGGAATTCCAGGGCAAGGCCTCGGCCTTCGCCGACGCACCGGTCGCACGCACGCGACAGGCCGCGATCGACGGCACGCTCTCCATCATGGTGGGAGCGACCGTGCCGACCTTCGAGCGCATCGCGCCGCTGCTGCGCCATATGGCGAGCGAGGTCACGCATTGCGGCGATGTCGGCGCGGGGCAGACGGTGAAGATCCTGAACAACATGATCCTGTTCCAGACCGTGGTGGCGCTGGCCGAGAGCCTGTCGATCGCGCGCGCGAACGGCGTCGACGGCAAGGTGCTTTTCGAGACGCTCACCAAGGGCTCGGCCGATTCCTTCGCGCTGCGCAACCACGGCATGAAGGCGTTGCTGCCAGGCGTCTTTCCGGAGCGCGCCTTCTCGACCAGGTACGCATTGAAGGATCTGGGCTACGCCATCGACATGGCCGAGCAGGCGGGTGTTCCTGCGCTGGGCGCCGACGTGGCGCGCGAGGTGATGGAGCGCGCGGTCGACCTGGGACATGGCGAGGAGTACTGGCCGGTCCTGCTCAAGGCCATCGAGGACGCAACCGGCAAGGTGTAGTCGCTACCGGGTCCTCTGATATCCCTTGTCGCGCACGCAGGTGACGGCGAGCCGGGGAGCGTATTGCGTCGTTCGATGCCTGGCTCGGCGCCCGTCGATGTTCCTGCTCATGGCGATCCCGACGCGGGCATCTCGCATTCGCTGCCTCACATGCGTAATACTGTCCGCAGCCTGGATGGATGGCTTCGGGGAGACATGGAATGGCGCGTATCGCGGTTGGCGGTTTTCAGCATGAGACGAACACGTTCGCGCCGCAGCAGGCGACCTGGGAGGAGTTCGTGCGCGCCGACGCCTGGCCGCCGCTGCTGCGCGGGCCGGAGATGATCGCCGGGGTCGAGGGCTTCAACATCCCGATCGCCGGTGCGGTCAGGAAGCTGACAGAGCTGGGACACGAGATCGTGCCGCTCGCCTGGGCGGCAGCATCGCCCGCATCCTACGTGACCGAGGACGCCTACGAGAAGATGTGGGCGCTGTTCAACGAGGACCTGAAGAAGCACGGACCGTTCGACGCGGTCTATCTTGACCTGCACGGCGCCATGGTCGCGGAGAATACCGAGGACGGCGAGGGCGAGCTGCTGCGCCGGATCCGCGGCATCGTGGGCGACGAGTTACCGATCGTGGCGAGCCTCGATTATCACGCCAACCTGACGCCGGACATGGCGACGCTCGCCACGGCCCTGGTCGGGTATCGCACCTACCCGCATATCGACATGGCCGTGACCGGCAGCCGCGCGATCGAGCTTCTCGACAAGCTGCTGCGCGAGAAGCGGCCGGTCTACCGCGCCTACCGCCAGCTCGACTTCCTGATCCCGCTGGTCTGGCAGTGCACTTTTATAGAGCCGGCCAAGGGCATCTTCGACCTGGTGGGAGAGCTGGAGGCGGGGGAGAAAAGTCACAACCAGGGCATCGTCAGTGTGACGCACACGCCGGGTTTCCCGCCGGCCGACATCGCCCACTGCGGACCGGCGCTGGTGGTCTACGGCCACGACAAGGAGGCCGTCGAGGCGGCCGCCGACAAGCTTGCGGCCACTGTGAAGGCCCAGGAGAAGGCGTTCGACGGCGAGCTGCTCGATCCCGACCAGGCGGCCCTTCGCGCCATCGAACTGTCGAAGAACGCGACGAAGCCGATCGTGCTGGCCGACGTACAGGACAATCCCGGCGCGGGCGGCACGTCGGACACGATCGGCCTGCTGGCGGCCCTGATGCGGCACAAGGCGAAGGGAGCCGTGATCGGCATGATCGTCGACGAAGGCGCGGCCCGGGCGGCCGTCGAGACCTGCGAGGGCAACGTCATGCGCCGCGGAATCGGCGCGGTGGTGGGCTATGGCGGCGAGAAGCCGGTCGAAGCCGACTGGCGCGTGGCCAAGCTGAGCGACGGGGTCTTCACCGGCACCGGACCGTTCTACGGCGGCGCGAAGTTCCAGATCGGGCCGATGGCACTCTTGACCGACGAGGCGTCCGGCGTGTCGGCGGTCGTGGCCTGCAAGCGGGTCCAGGCCGCCGACCAGGAGATGTTCCGCGCCGTCGGCGTCGAGCCGTCGGAAGTGCCGATCCTGGCCCTGAAGTCGACCGTCCATTTCCGCGCCGACTTCCAGCCGATCGCCGAGACGATCCTGGTGGTGCAGTCGCCCGGCGCGCACATCACCGATCCGATGGACATGCCGTACAAGCACCTGCGCAAGGGCATCCGGCTGAAGCCGATGGGCCCGGTGCACGGGGGCTGAGCGTCAGTCGTCGGCGAAGGCCGGTCGCAGCGCCCAAACCATCGGCACGGTCGTGAGCGCAACGCAGGAAACGGCGATGAGCGCCGTGGTGAGACCCACCACGTCGCCCAGCAGGCCGAAGAGCAGCGGTCCGGTTGCGCTCGCGACCGAACCGCCGGTGTAGAAGATCGCGAAGGCCTTGGTGCGTCGTTCCGGACTTACGAACTCCGGGACGGTGCCGTAGAGCACCGACGAGGTGCCGTTCAGCATCAGCCCGACGGCCGGCAGCAGCAGCAGCGCGTAGTCGAGCGACAGCGGCAGGGCCGCCAGAATGAGAAGGGTCGTGGCGACTTCGGTCAGAACGACCGAGGGCACGACGCCGAGCTTTTCGCCGACCCAGCCCATCACCAGCTTGCCGGCGGCGCCGCCCGCGAACATCAGCGACAGGCCGAGTCCGATGGTCGGCAGGTCGGCGCCCTTGTCGCGCAGCAGGAACGGCAGAAAGATCAGGAAGCCGGTCCGCACCAGGTCGTCGGCGATGTGGATCGAGAACAGGAGCCAGTAGGCCCATGGCCGGTCCTGGCCGGCGACCGTCTTCGACGGTTCCGCCGTGCCGTGTGTCACAATGGGCTTCAGCGAGGCCAGGATGATGCCGGCGCCGAGGACGGCGAGGGCGGCCATGACGACCAGCGCCTGCTGCCATCCGAGCGAGGCGGCGATCAATGCGAAGAGGGCCGGCAGCAACACCTTGCCGACGTCGCCGGTGAAATTATAGGTGCCAAGCGCCGTGCGCGAGCGCGGGCCGTGATAGGCGGCCGCGACCAGGCTGGAGGCGATGGGATGCTGCGTGCTGGCGCCCAGCCCCGCGAGGAGCAGGCCGGCAATCACGCCGTAGAGCGAGCCGCTCAGTCCCGCGAGGCAGTAGCCGGCGGCGATCAGCATCGTTCCGGTGGCCAGGATCCGGACACCGCCGAAGCGTTCGGCCAGGTGGCCCGACGGGATCTGGCCGGTGGCCATGGCGCCGGAATAGCACGTCTTCAGCGCGCCGATGGCGCCGTAACTCAAGCCGAACTGCGACTGCAGCAGCGGGTAGAGGACGTTCAGCAGATCGGTGAAGCCATCGTGCAGGGCATGCGCGCCGCCGCAGACGGTGAGGGTGCGGCGGGCCGTGGTCGGAGCCGAGACGGTGACTGTCATCTCACCGTCACAATACTAGGGGCCCGGGATCCGGTCGAACCAAAAGGCGGTCTGCTGCTGGTAATCACGCTCGGCGAAGGCGATGTCAGCGATCACCGTCGGCTTGCCGGTGCGCGCGTAGCGTACGCTGACCAGCCGCTTGAAGGCGGTATCCGCGGAATGGAGGATCAGCACGTCGCCCTGGCGGCGCTGGAAGACGAACTCGTGATACTTGCGGATGTTCACCAGGTTCACGACGTAGCGGCCGTCGGGTCCGTCGTCGGCGAGCTGGCGCACCGGAATGTCGCGGCCCTGGTTGGTGATGCCCATCAGTGCAAGCGCCTCGGGCGCTGTCATGTTGTCCCGCCCCGTTCTCTGGATCAGCGCGACCAGACGGTCGCCGCGCAGCGAGAGGGTGTGCCTGGGCGAGGGCGTCGTGGCGCAGGCGGCCAGCGGCAGGAGCGCGGCCGAGAGCAGGAAACCGCGACGCGTCGATGCGAGGGTGCTCAAACCTTGTCCTTCTCCATGTCGATCTCGATGGGAGCGATCTCCGCCAGTTCCCCGTCGCGTATCGCGCGAAAGAAGCAGTTGTGCCGGCCGGTGTGGCAGGCGACTCCGGTCTGGTCGACGAGCGCCAGCAACGTGTCGCCGTCGCAGTCGATGCGCAGTTCGACCAGGGTCTGGATGTGGCCCGACGTGTCGCCCTTGCGCCACTGGCCCTTGCGCGAACGCGACCAGTAGCATGCGCGGCCCGTGCGCATCGTCTCAGCCACCGCGTCACGGTCCATCCAGGCCATCATGAGAACCTCACCGGTGTCATGCTGCTGGGCAATCGCCGGCACGAGGCCCTGGGCGTCGAACTTGATGACGACGAGGGCGGCGTCGATTTCGGGCTGTTGATAGGTCGTTGGGGACATCAATGTGCTCATGGGGCGAGCCTTGGCCTCCGGAAGGAAGGGCGCGTATAATCGCCACCTCTTCGGTTGGCAAATCGGAAGTCCCTTGAAAAAACCGGCCAAAGCGGCGCCCACCGGGCATGCCCACGATCACGAGCACTGTGTCGAGGACGCGATCGCCGCGGCCGAGAAACTGTGCGCCGCCAAGGACCTTCGCTTCACGCCGCTGCGCCGCCGGGTGCTGGAACTCGTCTGGTCGAGCCACAAGCCGGTGGGCGCCTACGCGCTGCTCGACAGCCTGCGCAACGAGGATCTCGGCTCGGCGCCACCCACGGTCTATCGCGCGCTCGACTTCCTGATCGAGAACGGCCTGATCCACCGCATCGAACGGATGAACGCCTTCGTCGGCTGCAGCCATCCGGGCGAGGCCCATCGCGGCTTCTTCCTGATCTGCAGCGAGTGCGGGAACGCCGAGGAGATCGAGGGCGACGGCCTGTCCGACGCCATCTCCGCCAGCGCCACCCGCCGCGGCTTCACCGCACGCGACATGACCCTGGAAGTGACGGGCGTCTGCGGCGACTGCCGGAGCGGCTAGAGGTTTCCAACTCCAAGATCACCACAGGACCTCATCCCGAGGAGACGCGCGCAGCGCGTCGTCTCGAAGGATGGGCACAGGCGTGGTGCTCGTGCCCATGCTTCGAGACGGCTGCGGAGTTTACCCCGAGGTACTCGAGGGGCAGCCTCCTCAGCACGAGGTTTTGTGTTGTAACGCCTGAGCTAACCGCGGAGCTTGGATTAGGCGTTGTGCGCGCGGTTGAGGCGCTCGAAGCCCTCGGCCAGGTCGGTCTTCAGGTCCTCGACGTCTTCGAGGCCGATATGGACGCGCAGGAGCTGCTTGCCCTCGGGCCACGGCACGGCGGTGCGGTACTGGTCCGGGTGGGCTGGGATCATCAGGCTCTCGTAGCCGCCCCAGCTCGCGCCCATGCCGAAGATGTCCATGCCGTCGAGCATGGCGGCCACCGCCGGGCGCTTGATGCCGTCGCGCAGGGTGAACGAGAAGAGGCCCGACGAGCCCTGGAACTGCTTCTTCCAGTTCTCATGACCGGGGCAGTCGGGCAGCGCGGGGTGCAGCACCTTGTCGACCTCGGGCCGGGTCTTCAGCCAGTTCGCGATTTCGAGGCCGCTCTTCTCGTGGTGGCGCAGGCGCACGCCCATGGTGCGCAGGCCGCGCAGGGCGAGATAGCAATCGTCGGGCGCGGCGTGGAAGCCGAACGACTGGCATGCAGTCTTCGCTGTCTCGAACATCTCGCGCGTGGCGCAGGAGATGATGCCCATCATCGCATCCGAATGGCCGACGATGTACTTGGTGCCGGCGTGGATGGAGATGTCGCAGCCATGGTCGAATGGCTTGAAGTAGAGCGGCGTCGCCCAGGTATTGTCGATCATGACGGTCGCGCCGGCCTTCTTGGCGACCGCGGCCATGCCGTCGACGTCCTGGACCTCGAATGTCTGCGAGCCGGGCGCCTCGAGATAGACGACCTTGGTGTTCGG
>CAIYWM010000788.1 GCA_903929895.1 uncultured Alphaproteobacteria bacterium | reverse complement strand
GGCGATGCTCGGGCGGCACGACGCCGGACGCCGAGGAGATCTGCTTGCCGTCCATCTCGATGCTGCCGTCGGTCGGCGGCATGAAGCCCGCGATCATGCGCAGAGTCGTGGTCTTGCCGCAGCCCGAGGGACCCAGCAGCGACACGAACTCGCCCTTGGCGAGTTCCAGCGAGAAATTGGCCACCGCCTCGAACGCGCCGTAGCGCTTGGCGACGTTCTTCAATACCAGCTTGCTCATGTCGCGGTACGCCTCAGCATGAAATCGCGGCCCAGGGCCTTCTGGCCCAGCCACAGGAGTGGCAGGGTCAGTACCTGCAAGACCAGCGCCAGCGCGGCAAGACGTTCGAAGTTCCCCTCTTCGCTCATGTCGAAGATCATGACGGACGCCACCTTCGTGTTGGGGCCATAGAGGAAGATCGCCGCCGACAGTTCGCGCGTCGCCGGGATGAAGATCAGCAGCCACGCGCCCATCATGTTGCGCTTGAGCAGCGGGGCCACCACGCGCCGCAGCGCCGTTAGACGGCTGCCACCCAGCACACGAACCGCCTCCTCCATTTCCGGATTTAGGCTGTTGATGGCGGCACTCGCATTGACGTACCCCACCGGCAGGAAGCGCGTGGTGAAGGCCAGGATCAGGATCAGCGCCGTGCCGTAGAGCGCGAGCGGCGGCGGCGCGTAGGCGGCATAGAAGCCGATCGCCAGTACCACCCCGGGGATCACGAACGGTGCGACGCAGAGGAAGCCCAGCACGCCGCCGAACGGGATCAACCGCCGCGCCACGATGTAGGCCACGCCCAGGGTCAGGAAAACCGCGATCGTGGCGCTGATCCCGGCATAGACGAAGCTGTTGATCACCGACTGTGCGGCCGTCGCGTGCTCGAACAGGATGAAGCGGAAGTTCGCGAGCGTGATGTTGTCCAGCAGGAAGCCGCGGCCCCAGGCCTTGGCGAAGGCCGAGTGGATCAGGAAGATGTAGGGCAGGAACACCGCGAGGGCCGCCACGAACATTGCGTAGCCGAACATCACCCAGCGCCAGCGGCCCAGCAGGATCGGCCGCCGCTCGCCGCCCTTGCCGGTGAGCGCAACGAAGCCCTTGCGACGCACGATCAAGCGTTGGACCAGGACCAGCAGCACGGTGACGCCGAGCAGCGGCATGGCATAGGCTGCCGCCACCTCGACCCGAACGGGATTGCCGAAGAACTGGAAAAGCTGCGTCGTCACGACGTTGAAGCGCGCCGGAATGGCGATCATCGCCGGCGAGCCGAACAGGGCGATCGCCTCCAGGAAACAGATGATGAGGCCGCCCAGGATCGCCGGCAACGCCAGCGGCAGGGTGACCTTGCGCATGGTCCGCCACGGTCCCGCCCCCAGAATGTTGGCGGCGTCCTCCATTTCCGACGACACCAGTTCGAGCGCCGCCGTGGTGAAGATGAAGATGTAGGGGAAGGAATAGAGCGCGATGACGACCGCAAGGCCGGTGAAGCTGTAGATGTTAAACGGCCCCGCCTCGGCGCCCGTGACCATCATGAAGAAGCGGTTGAGCCAACCGGCGTTGGGACCGGCCAGCAGGATCCAGGCCACGGCGCCGGTGTAGGGCGGCGTGATGAACGTCGCCAGCACCAGCATGCGG
>CAIYWM010000787.1 GCA_903929895.1 uncultured Alphaproteobacteria bacterium | reverse complement strand
GCGCAAGACCAGCCCCTGCGCCGCCAGGATGCAGAAGAACGCTACGCCACCGGCCGTCACCCCGTCGAGCGGCATCTGCTTGGCCTGGGCCACCAGCGTGCCGTAGGCCGCGCCGCCGGCCAGCGGCAGCACCAGCTCTTTCAGCACGCGTAGCGCGATTGGCGTACTGCCCGCCTTCTTCTTGTCCATCGACCCCAATCCATTCGGTCCAGCTCCCGCGCGGCCGGACAAAGCCGGCGCCGTACTAACAAACCTCGCGAGTTGACGCCAACGGACCCGTCCGCTACCCCCTCGCCACCCCGAAGGACCCCCCAAAAGTGCCCGATTCCGCCGCTCTTCCCGCTTCCGACGCCCGTCTGGCCGGCCATCCCGCCGGGCTCAGGCGCACGTTTGCGATCATCTCGCATCCTGACGCCGGCAAGACGACGCTGACGGAAAAGCTGCTGCTGTTCGGCGGCGCCATCCATGTCGCCGGCGCCGTGAAGGCGCGCGGCGAGGCGCGGCGGGCGCGCTCGGACTGGATGAAGATCGAGCAGCAGCGCGGCATCTCGGTCACCACCTCGGTGATGCATTTCGAATATGGCGGCGCCGTCTTCAACCTGCTCGACACGCCGGGCCACGAAGACTTCAGCGAGGACACCTACCGCACCCTGACCGCCGTCGATTCGGCGGTGATGGTGATCGACGCCGCCAAGGGCATCGAGGCGCGCACCCGCAAGCTGTTCGAGATCTGCCGCCTGCGCGACGTGCCGATCATCACCTTCATCAACAAGATGGACCGTGAGTCCAAGGATCCGATCGAGCTTTTGGACGAGGTTGCCTCGACCCTGGCGCTCGACGTCTCGCCCATGACCTGGCCGACCGGCTCGGGCCAGAACTTCAAGGGCACCTACGATCTCAACAACAACCGCATGCTGGTGTTCGACAACACCGACAGGAGCCGCATCGGCGAGGTGATCGAGAACTACACGATCGCCGACCCCAACTTCGCGGAAGAGGTCGAGTTGGTGCGCGCGGGCTATCCTGCCTTCGATCTCGAAAGTTATCGCGCCGGCCACCTGTCGCCGGTGTTCTTCGGCTCGGCTTACAACAATTTCGGCGTGAAGGAATTGCTCGACGCGATCGCTTCCTGGGCGCCGCCGCCGCGGCCGCAGCCCGCCGAGCCGCGGCCGATCGAGCCGACCGAGCCCAAGGTCTCGGGCTTCGTGTTCAAGGTCCAGGCCAACATGGATCCCAACCACCGCGACCGCATTGCCTTCCTGCGCCTGTGCAGCGGCAAGTTCCGCCGCGGCATGAAGCTGACACAGATGGGCACGGGCAAGATCCTGTCGGTCAACTCGCCGATCCTGTTCTTCGCCCGCGAGCGCGAGATCGTCGACGAGGCCTGGCCCGGCGACATCATCGGCATTCCCAACCACGGCGTGCTGCGGGTCGGCGACACGCTGACCGAGGGCGAGACGCTGAAGATCGTCGGCATCCCCAACTTCGCGCCGGAAATCCTGCGCCGCGTGCGGCTGGAAGATCCGATGAAGTCCAAGCAGCTGCGGCGCGCGCTGGAGGATCTGGCGGAAGAGGGCGTGACCCAGGTGTTCCGCCGGGTCATCGGTGGCGACCATATCGTGGGCGTCGTCGGCGAACTGCAGCTCGACGTGCTCAAGACCCGCGTCGAGGCCGAATACAACGTCCATATCGACCTGGAGCCCGCCCCCTTCGAGACCGCGCGCTGGATCTCGGCCGAGACCAAGGCCGATCTCGAGGAGTTCATGTCCGCCAATCGCGGCGGCATGTCCGAGGACCGCGACGGCTCCCCGGTGTTCCTTGCGCGCAATGCGTGGGAGCTGGGCTACATCGCCGAGAAGAGCTCGAAGGTGAAGTTCTCGGATATCCGCGAGCGCGCTTAGCGTCTCTCCGAGTCCGATCGAATCACCAACACCAACCTCATGCTGAGGAGCGCTCCGACGGAGCGCGTCTCGAAGCATGGGCACGAGCACCATGTCTGTTGCCGATCCTTCGAGACGCGGCCTGCGGCCGCTCCTCAGGATGAGGTGGTGCGGGTCATCTTAGCTCAGAATGGCAGCACGCCTGCAATGCATGGCTCCGGGCTTTCCGCGCCCGGCCGGGTGTGAAAGTCTTGCCGCCCCATTACACAAGCAGCGGGACGGGCCATGCACGACATCGTCATCCGGGGCGGCACCATCGTCGACGGCACGGGCGCGCCGGCGTTCCAGGGCGACGTCGCAATCGACGGCGACAGGATCGTCCAGGTCGGCGGCAAGGCCGGTCTTGCTAAGCGCGAGGTCAAGGCCGAGGGACGGCTGGTCACGCCGGGCTGGGTCGACGTCCACACCCATTATGACGGCCAGGCCACCTGGGATCCCGTGCTGGCGCCGTCCTCCTGGCATGGCGCCACGACCCTCGTGTTCGGCAATTGCGGCGTCGGCTTCGCGCCGGTGCGGAACGAGCACCAGAAGGCCCTGATCGAGATGATGGAAGGGGTCGAGGACATCCCCGGCATCACCCTGACCGAAGGCCTCAAGTGGGACTGGGAGAGCTTCCCGGAATATCTCGACGCGCTGGAGCGCCTGCCGCGCACCATCGATATCGGCGCCCAGGTCGCCCACCATCCGCTGCGCGTCTATGCGATGGGCGAGCGCGCCATCAAGCGCGAGATGGCGACCGCCGAGGACATCGAGCTGATGGCGCGGCTCACCGAGGAGGCGCTGAAGGCCGGCGCCGTCGGCTTCACCACCAGCCGCACCGACCAGCACAAGACCCTGGCCGGCGACCTGGTGCCCGGCCGCTATGCCGAGCACGAGGAGCTGATCGCGATCGGCAAGGCGATGGGCCGTGCCGGTCGCGGCACCTTCGGCTTCCTGTCCGACTTCAACGATGAGAAGGCGGAATGGAGCTGGATCCGCGAGGTCGCCAAACACAGCGGCCGGCCGGTCTGGTTCCTGCTGACCGATCGCGGCTACGATCCGAAGCGCTACCAGCGCCTGATGGAGGGCGTGCGCGCCTGCCGGGCCGACAACCTGCCGCTCTACGCCCAGGTCGCGGGGCGCCCCGTGGGCCTGACCTTGGGCCTCAACACCTCGCTCAATCCGTTCGGCCTGCGCGAGGGTTATGCGGATCTCGCCCATCTGGCGCCGGCCGAGATGCTGGCCCGGCTGCGCACGCCGGAGGTGCGCCGCCTGATCCTGTCGCAGGAAGCCTCGCCGCGCCTGCTCGAGGTGCTGCCGCCGCTGTCGCGCCAGATCGCGACGCGCTGGGACCGCATGTATCCGCTGGGCGACAAGCCGGACTACGAGCCCGCGCCGGAGCGCAGCATCGAAGCGCTGGCCACGGCCGCGGGCGTGACGCCGCAGGAATACTGCTACGACTATCTGGTCGGGGCCGAGAACCGCATGGTCTATTTCCCCGTCACCAACTATGTGCACGGCGATCTCGAGGTCGTTCGCGAGCTGATCGAGGATCCGCACACCATCCTCGGCCTGTCCGACGGCGGCGCCCATTGCGGCGTGATCTGCGATGCCTCGCTCAACACCTCGATGCTGCAGCATTGGGTGCGCGACCGCACCCGCGGCCCGCGCCTCGGCCTGGAGTTCGTGGTCAAGCGCATGACCAGCAGCACCGCCGACTTCTACGGCTTCAAGGATCGCGGGCGCCTGCAAGTTGGCAAGAAGGCCGACGTCAACGTCATCGACTTCGACGGCCTGACCCTGCACAGCCCGAAGATGATCTTCGACCTGCCGGCCGGCGGCCGCCGCCTGGTCCAGAGCGTCGACGGCTACGACATGACGATCTGCTCCGGCACGCCGATCTTCGAAAAGGGCGTCGAGACCGGCACCCGTCCCGGCAAGCTGGTCCGTTCGGCGGCGTGATCGAACGCGCTCTGTCATCCTGAGCGAAGCGAAGGATCTCACGCTCGCCAAGGAGTCCGCTGCTCAATCCGCAAGGTCCTTCGCGTGCGCTCAGGACGACAGAGGCGTTATCTCTTCGGCGACCAGCCGTAGGCCTTGGCGCAGGCGCCGCCCATCAGCATCGCGCGTTCGTTGTCGCTGAGCGTCTTCGTCTCCAGGAACGGCGTCACCGCGTTCTCGTAGTTCACGACGGCGAAGGCGCGGGTCCAGTCGGTGCCCCAGAGGCAGCGCTCGAAGCCCCAGGCGTCGAAGATGCGCTTCAGCGGGTCCCAGATGTCGGGGAACGGATAGGGCTGCTTCGAGAGCGTGCAGGCGCCGCTGATCTTGATCACGGCGTTCGGGCGCTTCGCGAGGTCGAGGATCTTCGGCAGGTCGGCCCACGGTTCGGCGGGCGCGGGCGGGACGCGCGGCTGCAGGAGGCCGAGATGGTCGACGATGAACCGCGTCTCGGGGTGGCGGTCGATGATCTTCATGCCGTCGTCGACCCTGCCCCAGAACAGGAAGTTGAGCGGCAGGTCGTAGTCTACGGCGGCCTTGCAGATGCGGTCGAAGCCGGGATGGTCGGGAGCGCGCTTCTCTTCCTCGCGCAGGAAGATGCGGATGCCGACAGCTCCTTTCGTCTCCTTCCATTTCGCGACCACGTCGGCGACGTTCTCATCATCCGGGTCGACCGGCTTCACGATGGCCATGCGGCCTGGGTGCTGGCGGGCCACTTCCTCCGCGTAACTGCCGTCGTAGCGGTACATCGAGAAGGACGAGATGAAGATCGCGCCGTCGACGCCGACCTTGTTCATCGCCGCCACCATCTCGTCGCCGGTCACGTGAGGCGGCCAGTTCGGCACAGTGGCCCATGGGCGCTTCGGCGTGTTCGCTTCATAAGCATGGACCTGCGAATCTATGATCGGCATGGCACGTCTCCTTCCTTCTCATATTCCTCTCCCCCTATAGGGGGAGAGGAGTCTGACAATTCTACTTCTTCTTCCGTTCCGTTACCGGCACCGTGACTTCGTCGGAGCGGAGACGCGTCAGCTCGTCGGCCTTCAGGCCGAGCAGTTCGCCGAGCACGGCATCGGTGTGCTGTCCCAGGGTCGGCGCGGGCCGCTTGATCTCGGACTTGC
>CAIYWM010000786.1 GCA_903929895.1 uncultured Alphaproteobacteria bacterium | reverse complement strand
GCACGGTCCGGCTGGGCGACGGCGCCTTCTTCGGCGAGATGTCCCTGCTCAACAGGCAACCTCGCGCGGCAACAATCGCCACGACCACACCGACGACCCTCCTGGTCCTCTACGCCAGCGACTTCTACGAAATCGCCTCGCACATCCCGGCCCTTGCCGAGGCGGTGGAGATTGAGGCGCGGCGTCGACGTGAGGAGAATCTCGAGCGCCAGTCCGAAAATTCGTCGCACGGCGGGGAGAAGCCATGATCGAAACAGACCTGCTGGTCGTCGGGTCGGGAGCCGCGGGCTTCTCAGCGGCCCTCACGGCCTCTCATGCCGGCCTGAACGTGCTCATGGTCGAGAAGGAGAAGCTGTTCGGCGGCACCACCGCCTATTCGGCCGGCGTCATCTGGATTCCCGGCAACCGGCACGGCCGCGCGCTCGGCATCGCGGACTCGAAGGAACAGGCTCTCACCTACCTGCAGAACGAGGCCGGCAACCGCCTGAACCTCGAGCTGGCCAACGCCTTTCTGGACAACTGCAATCCCGCGGTCGAGTTCATCGAAAACAACACGCACGTCCGGTACGAAGCCGTGCCGATCTGGGCGGACTACCATCCGACCAAGCCCGGCGCCGCCCAGGGCGGACGCTCGCTGCTGCCCCTGCCGTTCGACGGGCGGCGGCTTGGCAAGCGGTTCAATCAGCTGCGGGCACCGCTGCGGACGATGATGGCGTTCGGCGGCATGATGCTCGGCCGCAACGACCTGCCCCATGTCTTCAAGATGACGCGGTCCGCCCGCTCCGCGCTCCATGTCGCAGGCATGACGGCACGCTATGCGATCGACCGGCTGAACCACGACCGCGGAACCCGTCTCACCAACGGCAACGGCCTCATCGCCGCTCTCGCCCTCTCCGCCCAGGAACGCGGCATCGAGCTCTGGCTCGAGAGCCCGGTCGTCGAGCTGGTGCAGCGCGACGGTGACGTTACCGGCGCGATCGTGCGACGCGACGGTAAGAGTCAGGAGATCCGGGCGCGGCGTGGCGTCGTGCTGGCCTGCGGTGGCTTTCCGGCCGACGACGAACTCAAGAGCCGCTACTACGGCCATGTGCGCGATGGCCATTTCCATCGCTCGGCGCCCCCGCCGGGCAATCGCGGCGACGGAATCCGGCTCGGCCAGTCGGCCGGCGGCGCAATGGCCGAGGACGTTGCCTATCCCGCGGCCTGGGTTCCAGTCTCGCTGGTCCCGCAGCCGGACGGGTCGACCCTGCCGTTCCCGCATTTCTACGAGCGCGGCAAGCCCGGCTATATCGCCGTCGATCCGACGGGCCGACGCTTTGCCAACGAATCGGCCTCCTATCACGACTTCGTGCCGGCCATGGTCGAGGCGTGCCGTGGCCGCAACGAGACGAGTGCCTGGCTGCTCTGTGACCACCGCGCCATCCGGCGTTACGGCATGGGCGCCATCGGCCCGGCGCCCCTCCCGCTCGGGCCTCACATCCGGAACGGCTATCTGCTTACGGCGGGAAGCTGGGCGGAGCTGGCCGGCAAGATCGGCGTCGATTCTGCCGCCCTGCAGACCATGATCGGCCACTTCAATGCGAACGCCGCACGCGGCGAGGACCCCGATTTCGGCAAGGGGACCGATGCCTATCATCGCTTCAACGGCGATCCCACGCACCGCCCCAACCCCTGCCTGGCCCCGCTCGAGCAAGGGCCGTTCTACGCCATGAAAATGGTCCCCGGGGACATCGGCACCTTCCTCGGCCTGCGCGTGGACGGCCATGCCCGGGTGCTCGACGCCCGTGGGACGGCCATACGGGGCCTCTATGCCGCTGGAAACGACATGACGAGCGTCATGGGGGGCACCTATCCGGGCGCCGGCATCACCATTGGCCCGGCCCTCACCTTCGGCTATATCGCGGCCCGGCACGCGGCCGCAGAAGCCGCCCGCTAGGCCCCTCAGGCAACGAAAGCTTCGAAATGTCGCTCATCACGCCCGTTATCCTCGTCGGCGGCTCCGGCAAGCGCCTGTGGCCGCTGTCGCGCGAGAGCATGCCCAAGCAGTTCGTGCCCCTTCTGGGCAAGCAGTCGACCTTCCAGCAGACCTTGCTGCGCGTGGCCGACCGCAGCCTGTTCGGCAAGCCGGTGATCGCGACCAACGACGCCTACCGGTTCATGTGTGAGAGCCAGGCGCGGGAAATCGGCGTCGAGATCGATATTCTGGTCGAGCCGTCGCGCCGCGATTCAGGCCCCGCCATGGCCGCCGCCGCCGCCTACACGCGTGACTTGGGCGCCAAGGCCGTGCTGGCGCTCGCCTCCGACCATCTTGTGATCGGCGCCGAAGAGTTCCTCGCCGGCTGCCGCGAGGGCCTCGCGGCCGTGGAAAAAGGCGGCATCGTCACCTTCGGCATCCCGCCGACGGAACCCAAGACCGACTACGGCTATATCCGTCCCGGTACCGAGAAGATCGGGCCCGTCATGAAGGTCGCGGCCTTCGTGGAGAAGCCCAATGCCCAGACGGCAATGCAGTACATCGCCGAGGGCCTGCTGTGGAACAGCGGCAACTTCCTGTTCCCGCCCGAGCTCCTCCTGTCGGAAATGGCCCGCTTCGAACCGGAGATGGCCGCGGCCGCCGAGGAGGCTGTCGCCAAGGCCAGGAAGACCGGCTCCACAGTGTTCCTTGACGCCGACGCCTTCGCGAAGGCGCCGGCCAAGTCGATCGACTATGCCGTGATGGAACGCACCGACAAGTGCTGGGTGGTGCCGGCCCGCTTCCGCTGGTCCGACCTCGGCACGTGGGACGCGCTGCTCAATGTCGGCCACGCCGACAGCGCGGGCAACGTCACCGAAGGTCCGGTCGAGATCGACCGGGTGCGCAACTCCTACATCCGCTCCGACGGCCCGCTGACCGCGGTGATCGGTGTCGAGGACGTCGTCGTGGTGTCGATGAAGGACGCCGTGCTGGTCGGCCATCGCGACAACCTCCCGCGCCTGAAGGACGTCGTGCAGCGCATGTCCGACGGCAAGCACCGTGCCGCGACCGAGCATGCGGTGATGCATCGCCCGTGGGGCAGCTACCAGGACATCGACCGCGGCGAGCGTTTCCGCGCCAAGCGGCTGACGGTGAAGCCAGGCGCCAAGCTCAGCCTGCAGAGCCACAATCGCCGCGCCGAGCACTGGGTCGTGGTGAAGGGCATCGCCGAGGTCACGCTCGACGGCAAGGTGATGACCCTGCGCGAGAACGAATCGACCTACATTCCGATCGGGGGCGTCCATCGCCTCGCCAACCCGGGCAAGGAACTCCTGGAAGTGGTCGAGGTGCAGACCGGCGACTATGTCGAGGAAGACGATATCGTCCGCTACGAGGACATCTACGCGCGGGTCTGAGCATGCTGTTCGGCGCACACCATGAGTGGGGCAGATTACGCGAAGTGGTGATCGGCATCTCGCCGGCCGAAGACTTCGTCGTCTTCCATGAGGACTCCTGCCGCTGGCTGACGCCGGAGGGACTGGAATTCAGCCGTCGCCATGCCGGACAGCGACTGATCGACATCGATCCCGAAGGGGCGCACCGGATTGAGCGCCAGGTCGATGCCCTGGCCGAACTCGTTGCCCGCGAGGGGGTCACGGTTCACCGCCCGCAGCGGCTGAAGGGCGACGAGCGCACTTTCCTCGCTCCGAACGGCGAAGGCGCACAGCTCTTTGCGCGCGATGGCATGATCGTCGTCGGCAAACACGTGATCGACGCCTCGTTGCGCCTGAAGTGCCGCCAACGCGAACGCTATGGCCTGCGCCCGGTGATCCAGAAGGCCGTCGCGGCCAAGGGCGCACAGTGGTCCAGTGTCCCGCTGGGCTCGCCCGGCTGCATCGATGGCCCCTTCCTCGAGGGCGGCGACACGCTGCTCAACGGCCACGAGATCTATGTCGGCATCTCGGGCTGCGCCTCCGATCTCGCCGGCGCGGACTGGCTGCAGGCGCTCCTCGGCGACGACTACCGCGTCATCCCCGTCGCCCTGAAGTCGCACGTCCTTCATCTCGACTGCGCGATGGCGCTGGTCCAGCCCGGCCTGCTGATCCACTGCCCGCAGAAGCTGATCGACGGCCTGCCGATGTCGCTGCGCGACTGGGACAAGATCGAGGTTTCGCCCGAGGAGGCAACGCTTCTCGCGACCAACGGCCTCGTCCTCGAGCCGGGACGGGTCATCATCGATGCCGACAACCGGCGCGTGATCGACGAGCTGCGCCGACGCAAGGTCGATGTCATCCCCCTGCCCTTCGACGGCCCGATCGCGCTGGGGGGCGGCCTGCGCTGCGCGCACCATCCGCTGCTGCGCGAGAGCGCGCTGGATTAGTTCCCGCGTTTGGGCGTGCGGTCGAACACGACCGGCTTGGGCTTGCTGAACATCTTGCCGAAGTGGACGCCGAACGAGCGCACGACGGTCGCCACCTGACCGCCGACGAAGCGCAGCAGCACCACGCCGAACGCGAGCGGCGGGATCTCGCCGCCGCGGATGAAGTTGTGCCCGGCCCGCAGGAAGGTCGTCGCACAGACCAGCACCCACGCCACGGTGACGACGAACAGGGTGAGCAGAAGCGGCACCAGCGACGGCGCCAGCAGGCCCGCGAGAATGCCGGAGATCACGCCCACCAGCAGCACCGGCT
>CAIYWM010000785.1 GCA_903929895.1 uncultured Alphaproteobacteria bacterium | reverse complement strand
CCCGCCCAGCTCGATGTCGAGGAGGACGAGGTCGGGCTGCGTGTTCGCGAGTAGTCCGCGGGCGGCTTCGGTACTGTCGGCCTCGCCGACGATCTCCACCTGGGGATGGGCCACGAGCAGCCTGCGCAGGGCGCTGCGGGCCAGCGGCTCGTCGTCGACGATCAGGACCCGCACGGTTGCCCCCGCAGCTCGAGCGTCACGGTCACTTTCTTGTCGCAGGCAGGCCCGCCACTCTCCGTTACGCTGAAGGAATGCCGGTCCGGGTAGTGCAGCGCAAGGCGACGGCGCACGTTCGCCAACCCGATGCCAGGACGCTGGCGACGGGCAGATCGCCGCGTCGTGTCCAGCGTGCCGGTGTTCTCGATCTCGACGTGGAGCGTATCGCCCGAGAGGCGGATGTCGACGCGGAGGTCGAGTCCGTCCTCGCGCCGGCCGTGCTTCACGGCATTCTCCACCAGCGGCTGCAGCAGGAAGCTCGCGATGAGCCGTTGACCGGCCTCGGGCATCACGTCGAGGCGGGTATTCAGGCGGTTGCCGAAGCGCGCCCTCTGGACGCCGAGATAGGCCATCAGGCCGGCAACTTCGCTCGAAACCGTTACGACCGTGTGGTCGATGCCGTCGAGAGAGTGCCGGAGGTAGGCCGTGAGATTGTGCAGCATCTCGAGGGCTGCGGCCGGATGCTCGGGAATCTCCTCGGCAATCCCGTTCAGTGCATTGAAGAGAAAGTGCGGATCGAGCTGGAGCCTCAGCTGCTCGAGTTCGGCGCGCAGGGCCTCGGCCTGGGCGCGCATCGCCTTGCGATGCTGCGCCTGCTCCGCCAGTTCGGCGCGCAGCCAGAAATAGGCGAGACTCCACCCCGCCAGGACGAAGAAGTAGTGCACGAGCGGGACCAGAAATTCACGGGCCCCCTCGTGATCCGGCGTCACGAGCCAGGGAAGGGCTTCGTGGGCGACCACGATCGTGGTGGCGGTGACCAGCGCCCCGAGAAGCGAAAGCAGGGCGATCAGGGCCATGCCTGCGATCGACACACGGGCTTCGAAACGGCGCGAGACGTAGACGGCACGCATCGCTGTCGAGATCGTGACCAGGCAGAGAAGAACGAGCCCCGTGCGGGCGAAGGCGACACCGTAGCTGTGGAAGGCCACGCGCTGCGCCATGAGGTTGGTGAGTGCGAAGAGCCCCCATCCCGCGAGCTGGGCCCGCCAGAACAGGGGCAGGCCGTTCCACCGGGCAAGCAGGAATGCGGACAAGGTCGTGAACTCCGGAGGACGCGGCGGAAATCCGGCGGAAGATTGGGCATTTGGCGCAGAGAGGCAAGCGCTGCCCCTCCAGGGCGTGCGAGCGCCGTTCACCGAGTTTCCTGCCGCGTTCATCGACTGGGGCCCGGGCTGCCGATTTAACGCCCGAATGTCGATGGCATCTTTGCATGGACGCAGTGGAGTGGAGGTAGCGATGGCGACGGTGCGATACACGGTCAAAGACAACTGGGGTTCGGGCTTCATCGGCAACATGACCGTCGAAGGAGGCTCGTCCGGCATTCATGGCTGGACCGTCGAGTTCGATGCCGGCTTCGCCATCACCAACATCTGGGGCGCCGAGATCGTCAGCCGTGTCGGCACCCACTATGTCCTCCGCAACGCCTCCTACAACGCGGACGTCTCGTCCGGCGGCAGCGTCACCTTCGGCTTCCAGGCGACTCCCGGCGCCACCGGCGGCACGACGGCGACCGGCCTGTCGCTGAACGGCGCCGGCGAGGAGCCGCCGCCGGTCCTGCCGGCGATCTCGGTCGGCGACGCGTCGATCGTCGAGGGCAACAGCGGCACCAAGCAGATGGTCTTCACGGTCAGCCTCTCGCAGGCCGCCACCGGCCCGGTGAAGGTCAACTTTGCGACCGCCAATGGCACCGCGACGGCCGGCCAGGACTACGTCGCCAAGTCCGGCACGATCACCTTCGCGGCCGGCGAGACGCAGAAGACGATCAGCGTCACACTCAATGGCGACAAGACCGTCGAGCTCAATGAAGCCTTCGGGCTGAATCTCTCTTCGCCGGTCGGTGACACGATTGCCGACGGCGCGGCGGTCGGCACGATCCTCACCGACGACGCGATCGTTCCGAAGATTGCCATTGCGGACGCCACGGTGAAGGAAGGCGATGGCGGAGGCCGCAACCTCTCCTTCACTGTCACGCTGTCGCAGTCCACCACCACCCCGGTCACGGTGGCCTACGGCACGGCGGACGGCACCGCCAAGGCGGGCCAGGACTACACCGCCCAGACCGGCACGCTGACCTTCGCACCCGGCGAGACCTCCAAGCTGATCAACGTCAGGGTCACGGGCGACACGACGATCGAAGCCAACGAGACGGTGAAGATCAACCTCACGTCACCGACCGGCGCCACCATCGCCAACAGCACCGCGACCGGCACGATCGTGAACGACGATGCCCGGATTTCAGTCGCTGACGCCACGGTGACGGAGGGAAACAACGGCACCAGCAACCTCGCCTTCACCGTCACGCTGTCCGCCGCTGCTTCCGGACCGGTCACGGTCGCCTACGCCACCAGCGACGTCTCGGCCAAGTCGGGTCAGGATTACGTCGCCCAGACGGGCACGCTGACCTTTGCCGCCGGCGAGACCTCGAAGGTCGTCAATGTCCAGGTGAAGGGCGACACGGTGGTCGAGGCCAATGAGACGCTGAGACTCACCTTGTCATCGCCGACCGGCGCCACGATCGATGACGGCGTGGCCAACGGCACCGTCGTCAATGATGACACCCTCCCGTTGCCTTCGCTGTCGGTAAACGACGCTTCGTCCGCCGAGGGCAGCGCAGCGGCATCCGGACACACGACGTTCACGGTAAGCCTGTCCTCTGCGGCCACCGGCCCGGTGACCGTACAGTTCGCGACGGCCAACGGCACGGCCGTGGCCGGCACCGACTACGTCGCCCAGTCCGGCACTCTCATCTTCGCGGCCGGCGAGACGCAGAAGGTCATCCAGGTCGCCACGATCGGCGATGCGGTCGTCGAGGCCAATGAAGGCTTCAGCGTCGTCCTGTCGAGTGCGACCGGCGCTACCATCGCCGACGCGACCGGCATCGGCACGATCATCAACGACGACGTGGCTTCGCCTGCGTTGCCCACGCTCGGCATCTCCGACGCGACGGTGACCGAGGGCAATCCCGGCGGCGGCGCGGCGCCCGGCTGGCTCAGCACCTCGGGCAACCAGATCGTCGATTCGGCCGGCCACTCGGTGCAGATCGCCGGCGTGAACTGGTTCGGCTTCGAGTCGTCGACCTTCGCGCCGCACGGCCTGTGGACGCGCGGCTACAAGGACATGATGGACCAGATGGTGGATCTGGGCTTCAACACCATCCGCATGCCCTTCTCCAGCGAGATGCTGCACACGACCGCGGCACCCAACGGCATCGACTTCGGCAAGAATCCCGACCTGCGGGGCCTGTCGGCGCTGCAGATCATGGACAAGATCGTCGACTATGCGGGGGAGATCGGCATCAAGATCATCCTCGACCATCATCGCAGCAACGCCGGCGCCGGCACGTCCGAAAACGGCCTCTGGTACAACAGCCAGTACACGCAGGCGGCCTGGATCAACGACTGGAAGATGCTGGCGGCGCGCTATGCCGACGATCCGGCGGTCATCGGCGCGGACCTGCACAACGAGCCCTACAACGGCACGTGGGGCGGCGGCGGCACCAACGACTGGGCGCTGGCGGCCGAAACGGCCGGCAACGCCATCGGCACCGTCAACGCCAACTGGCTGGTCTTCGTCGAGGGCGTCGGCACCTATAACGGTCAGAGCTACTGGTGGGGCGGCAACCTGATGGGCGTGCGCGACCGGCCGATCGACCTCGCGCTCGACAACAAGCTGGTCTATTCGGCGCACGACTATCCCAACTCGGTCTACGAGCAGCCCTGGTTCAAGGGTGCCGATTTCCCGGCGAACCTGCCCGCCAAGTTCGACCAGATGTGGGGTTACATCTACAAGGAAGGCATTGCCCCAGTGTGGATCGGCGAGTTCGGCACCAAGCTGGTCGATCCCAAGGACGCGCCGTGGCTGGAGGCGATCACCTCCTACCTGGGCGGCGACTTCAACAATGACGGCACGTCCGATCTCGCGCCGGGACAGAAGGGACCGAGCTGGACCTTCTGGTCCTGGAACCCCAACTCGGGCGACACCGGCGGTATCCTGAACGACAACTGGAACACGGTGAACCAGACGAAGATGGGCTACCTGACGCCCATCGAGTACCAGTTCCACGAGGACGCGCCGGGCGATGGCGGCACGTCGAGCGGCCCGACGGCAAGCTTCGTCCTCACCCTCTCGGAGGCTGCCACGCACGAAGTGACGGTCGACTACCAGACCGTCTATGGCGAGGCAGGCGCCGCGGACTTCATCGCCAGCAACGGCCACGTCACCTTCGCGGCCGGCGAGCAGAGCAAGACGATCACGATCGAGATCTCGCCGGACAAGCTGGCCGAGGGCAACGAGCATTTCGGCGTCGTGCTGACCAACGCCGTGGGCGCCACGATCACGCGCGCCACCGGCACCGGCACCATCGTCGACGACGACTCGGCGACGACGACGCCCACCACGCCCACGACTCCCACCGACCCGACGCCGCCCTCGGAGTCGGGCGACCTCGAGGCCATGTTCGCGGTCGTCAATTCCTGGTCTGGGGGCTTCAACGGCAGCGTGACGCTCGAGAACGACGGCGCGACGGCGACCACCGGCTGGCAGGTCAAGATCGGGACGACCAACCAGATCACCGACATCTGGAACGCCGTCATCGTGTCGCACGATGCGAGCGGCTACGTGATCGGCAACGCCTCGTACAACGGCACGATCGCCCATGACGGCGACACCAACTTCGGCTTCGTGGCCACCGGCGCGCAGGATCCGTCCACCGTGCACATCGATCTGCTGAACGCCTGAGGTCGAGTCTCGCCCTGCAGTCCACGACGCTCGACGGACGCTTCCGGTCATCCCTCCCAGTGCCTAAAGTCGGCACCGGGAGGATTTTGTATGAAGTTCAGTTTCTCCAGCGAGCAGGAAGAGTTCAGGACCAGCCTGCGCCGCTTCCTGGCCGAACGCTCGCCCACCAAGGAAGTGCGGCGCCTGATGGAAACCGACGCCGGCTTCGAGCCCGCCGCCTGGCGCAAGCTCAACACCGAACTCGGCCTGACCGCAGTGCGCATTCCGGAGGCCTATGGCGGACAGGGTTTCGGATTCGGTGAACTCGGCATCGTCCTTGAGGAGATGGGCCGCGCGATGCTCTGCGCGCCGTTCTTCTCGACGGCCGTGCTTGCCACAGGCGCGATCCTGAACGCCGGCAGCGAGGCCGAGAAGCAGGCCTTGCTGCCGGGCATCGCCGCGGGCGACACGATCGCCACGCTGGCCTGGGTCGAGGATCCTGCCCATTGGGACGCCGCATCCACCAGGATGACGGCGACACCGTCGGGCAGCACCTGGAAGCTCGATGGCCACAAGAGCTACGTACTGGATGGCCACACCGCCGATCTCATCGTCGTGCTGGCGCGTGCGCCCGGCACTACGGGTGACGCGGGCCTGTCGCTGTTCACCGTCAAGGGCGACGCCAAGGGGCTGGAGCGCCGGAACCTCAAGGTGATGGACCCGACGCGCAAGCTGGCGCGGCTGGACTTCAAGGGTGTCGAGGCGACCCTGCTGGGCGAAGCCGGTGCCGCGGCGGCGCCTTTCGCCCGGACCCTGGTCGAGGCTTCGGTCTGCCTCGCCAACGAAATGGCCGGCGTTGCCGAGCGGCTGCGCGAGGATGCGCTGGCCTACGCGCAGATGCGCATGCAGTTCGGCCGGCCCATCGCCTCCTTCCAGTCGATGAAGCACAAGCATGCCGACATGCTGGTCGACGTCGAGCTGGCGAAGTCTGCGGCCTATTACGCGGCCGCGGCGCTCGACGAGGGCGACGAGGACATCGTCGCCGTCGCGTCGCTCGCCAAGGCGGCCGCAAGCGAGGCCGCCCTGCAGACGGCCGTCCATGCCATCCAGATCCATGGCGGCATCGGCTTCACCTGGGACAACGACACCCATCTCTGGTTCAAGCGCGCCAAGAGCTCGGAGGTGCTGCTGGGCGATGCCCATCACCACCGCGAGCAGATGATGCAGCACTGGGCCGCCTGAGGAGCAGGAAGATGAGCGAACTGACCGAAGACTCCGTCCGCGCCGAAGTCCGCGCCTGGCTGGAAGCCAACTGGAACCCCGAACTCGGCCTCGTCGAATGGCGCAACAAGCTGGCCGATTCCGGCTGGGGCGTCCCGGGCTGGCCGAAGGAATGGTACGGCCGCGACCTCCCGGCCGGCCTCGTGCCCGTCGTCGACGAGGAATTCGCGCGCATCGGCGCGATCGGCGTCGCCAAGGCCGGCATCCGCACCCTGGCCGCCGCGACCATCCTGGCGCACGGCACCGACCTCCATAAGGAGAAGTACCTGCGCCGCATCCTCACCGGCGAGGATACCTGGTGCCAGCTGTTCAGCGAGCCGGGGTCCGGCTCCGACGTGGCGGGCGCCGTCACGCGCGCCGAGATGCAGGGCAACAAGTGGATCGTGAACGGCCAGAAGGTCTGGACGACCTCGGCCCATCACGCGCACTGGGGCCTGCTGCTGGCCCGCACCGACTGGGACCAGACCAAGCACAAGGGCCTGTCCTACTTCATCATCGACATGCACCAGCCCGGCGTGAACGTGCAGCCGCTGAAGCAGATGAACGGCCACGCCTCGTTCAACCAGGTGTTCATGACCGACGCCGTGGTCGAGCCGGAGTTCCTCGTCGCCAACGTGGGCGACGGCTGGGCCGTGACGACGACGACGCTGATGCACGAGCGCCGCGGCGCCGATGGCCTGCGCACCTGGGCGATGGGGTCGGACCGCAAGGGCCGCGCCTACGACGAGGAGCGGGCCGAGATCGCCACCACGATGGAGCCCTACAAGTGGTATCCGCAGCGCGCGGGCCGGGTCGATCTGATCCTGTCGCGCGCCAAGGAAACCGGCCATCTCGACGATCCCGTGGTGCGGCAGGAGATCGCCAGGCTGCTCACCATGTCCAAGGCCGCCGAATGGACCGCCCGCCGCGCCCGGGCTGCCGCCCAGCAGGGCAAGCCGCAGGGCCCCGAAGGCTCGCTGGGCAAGCTGGTCGCGAGCCATATCGCCCGCGCTGCGGCCCGCATCCACACCCAGCTCTCGGGCGCCGACGCCCTGCTGACTGGCGCCGACAGCCCGCTGAACGGCACGATCGCCGAGATCCTGGTCTCGGTGCCGGCCACGTCGATTGCCGGCGGCACCGACGAGATCCAGCGCAACATCATCTCCGAGCGCGTCCTCAAGATGCCCAAGGAGCCGAGCATCGACACGACCAAGCCGTTCCGCGACGTGCCGCGCAATACGGTTCGGTAGAGAAGCGAGTCCGCCTCCCCAGTCATCTGGGGAGGTGTCGGCGTCTTACGCCGACGGAGGGGTCATAAGCTTTGCTCGGCCTATGACCCCATCGCCCCGTG
>CAIYWM010000784.1 GCA_903929895.1 uncultured Alphaproteobacteria bacterium | reverse complement strand
CGGTCGGGGCGGCCCTCGCGACCGCCTTCCGCACCGCAGGCACGCGGCTCGATCCGCCGGTGAGGAAGATGGTCTCGATCGCATCGGGTTTCAGGCCGGCCGCCGCGATGCAGGCGCCTGCCGCCTCGAGCAGCCGGTCCGTCGCACCACCGATGGCCCGGTCGAACGCGCGCCGCGTCGCCACGGCCGACAGGCCCGCTTCGAGGAATGCGAGTGGAACCGGGACCCGGTCCTCGGCACTCAATGCGATCTTGGCATCCTCCACGGTGAAGGCCAGGCGATGGCCCTGCCCCTGCTGCAGCAGCTTGAGGAGCCGCGCGACCTTCTCGGGCTCGCAGGCCAACGACACCAGTTCGGCGACCTCGCGCTCGTTCCGGTAGGTGTAGGCGAAGTTGATCGTCGCCCAGGTGGCGAGCTGGTGATAGAGCGCGTTCGGCATTGGCAGGTTCTTCTCGACGAGCTGTGTGCCGAGCCCCAGCAGCGGCATCACCGAAGCGAGGCTGAGTGCGGTGTCGAGGTCTGTACCGCCGACGCGCACGCCGGTGCTGGCCAGCACGTCGCCGGTGCGATCGGCGCGCCCGCGGCGCTCGGGGCCGACCCGCACGATCGAGAAGTCGCTGGTGCCGCCGCCGATGTCGGCGATCAGCACCAGCTCCTCGCGCGGCACCGTCTGTTCGTAGTGATGCGCGGCGGCGATCGGTTCGTAGGCGAAGGCGATCTCGCGGAAACCGGCCTGCCGGGCCACGCGCTCCAGCACGGACTGCGCGCGGGCATCGGCCTGGTCGTCGTCATCGACAAAGCGCACCGGGCGGCCCATCACGACTGAGGCGATCTCCTGGCCGGCGAAGGCTTCCGCCTTCTCCTTCAGGTTCCGGATGAAAATCTCGACGACATGCGTAAGCGGCACCTTGCGGCCGCCGAGGCTGGTCTCCTCGTCGATCAGGGGCGAGCCCAGGATCGACTTCAGCGCGCGCATCAACCGCCCTTCGGTCTGCTCGACATAGGCCGTGATCGCCGCATTGCCCAGCAGTACGCGCCCCTTGGTCTCGTAATCGAAGAACACCGCGCTGGGCATCAGCGTGTCGCGCACCTCGATCGGCGCCAGTTCGGCCACGCCATTGCGCATGACGCCGATCGCCGAGTTCGACGTTCCGAAATCCAGTCCGCACGCGATCATGATGGTCCCCTGGAGGCGCGAAGGGGATGTCATCTATTACGATGCGCCACGCGTTGCCAGACTGTTTCTTTTCGCCTAGCCCCTGCGCGATGGAGCGCTAGGCGACGATCTCGCCACGGAAGGCCCAGCGGGTCATGCGCTTCTCGACCATGGCGCAGACCGCGTACATGGCGACGCCCATGATGGCTATGGCGAACAGGCCGGCGAAGGTCGTGGGCGCGTCGTTGCGGGCGCTGGCCGAGAGCATCAGGAAGCCGATGCCGTTGTTGCCGCCCACCGTTTCGGAGATCACCGAGCCGATGAAGGCGAGCGTGATCGCCACCTTGAGGCTGGCGAACAGGTAGGGCATGGCGCGCGGGATGCCGACCTTGGTCAGGATTTCGAACCGCGAGGCGCCGAGGCTGCGCAGCACGTCGCGCATCTCGGGCTCGATGGTGGCGAGGCCGGTCGCCACGTTCACCACGATGGGAAAAAAGCTGATCACGAAGGCGGTGATAACGGCCGGCAGGGACCCGACGCCGACCCAGATCATCAGGATCGGCACGATCGCCACCTTCGGGATAGCATTGAAGGCGATCAGCAGCGGATAGAGGCCGGAATAGATGAACGGCGAGGCGCCGACCGCCAGCCCGAGCAACAGGCCGAACGCAATCGCCAGCAGGAAGCCGATCATCGTGGTCCACAGCGTGTCCCAGCTATAGGCCATCAGGATATCGAAGCGCTGGACGAACACCGCGAAGATCTTGGTCGGCTTCGGCAGGATGATCTCCGGCACCTGGAAGACGATGCAGCAGACTTCCCAGACGATCAGCAGGCCCGCAAGGACCAGCCACGGCATGGCATGCTTCAGCGCCTCGCGCCTCAGGTCGCTCATGGCGCGTGCTCCTGGTGGATGCGGTCGCGCAGCTCATGGACGATATCGACGAAGTGCGGCTCGAAAGTCGTCTCCAGGGTACGTGGCCGCGGGAGGTCGATCTTCTTGGCGAGCACGATACGGCCAGGCCGCCGGCTCATCACATAGACGGTGTCGGCGAGATAGACCGCCTCGCGCAGGTCGTGGGTCACCAGCACGCCGGTGAAGCGCTTCTCCAGCCACAGCGCCTGCATAACGCCCCACAGCTCCTCGCGCGTGAAGGCGTCGAGCGCGCCGAACGGCTCGTCCAGCATCAGGAGCTCGGGCTCGTGGATCAGGGCGCGGCACAGGTTCGAGCGCTGCTGCATGCCGCCAGAGAGCTGCCAGGGGTACTTGTCGGCAAAATCCGTGAGGCCGACCGTCTTCAGGAGCTTCATCGCGCGCTCGACATACTCGGCGCGATGGCTGCGGAAGCGGCGCTTGTGCGGCTCGACCACCTCCATGGGCAGGAGGATATTGTTCATGGTCGTACGCCACGGCATCAGGGTCGGATTCTGGAACGCCATGCCGACGCCCTTGATCGGTCCCGTCACCCTGGCGCCGTTTACCCACACCTCGCCGCCCGACGGCGGCAGCAGGCCGGTGACCAGCTTCATGATGGTGGACTTGCCGCAGCCCGACGGCCCGACGACGGCGATGAACTCGCCCTTCTCGATGCCGAACGTGGCATCGGCAAGGGCAAGAGTCGTGTCCTTACCGAGCCGGTAGGTGAGGCTGACGCCCCGGAGATCGACGAAGGCCATTGCCTTAAGCGTCGATCACTTGGCGATCATCCGATCGGCCTTGGGTGGCAGGTAGGCGTTGCTGAACACCTTGTCGGGTGCCGGGGCGTTCGGCAGGCCGAAGGCCTCGGACACGTCCTTCACGGCGCGCGCGAAGCGGGCCGGGTCGACGTCGCCCATCCCGTTTGCCTTGACCCAGGGCGTCAGGATGTTGGTCTCCAGCGAGATCTGGAGACGCTCCAGCTCGAGCTTCTCGTCGATCAGGGGATCGCGCTTCTTGGCGGCAGCAATGCCGAGCTGCGGATTGGCGATGACGTCCTTCCAGCCCTTCAGCGTGGCGGCGAGGAAGCCCTTCACGGCCTTCTCGTTCTTCATCATGTCGGCCGAGATCACGATACCGTTGCCGTAGACGTCCATGCCGAAATCGACGAAGCGCATCGCCACGATGTCCTCGAAGGCCACGCCGCGCGCTTTGAGGTCGAGCATCGACGAGAAATAGTGGCCGGAAATGAAGTCGACCGTGCCCTGGACCAGGCTCTGCTCGCGCAGCTGCGGCGTCAGGTTGACGTGCTCCCACTTGGTGATGCCGTTCTTCTTGGCGAAGGCCGGGAACAGGCGGAAGCTGGCGTCGAACACCGGGGCGCCCAGCTTCTTGCCCTCGAGGTCCTTCGGCGTCTTGATTCCGCTCTTCTTCAGCGCATAGACGCCGAACGGCGCGAAATCGTAGACCATGAACACGCAGAGCACTTCCTTGCCCGGGTTCTTGGCATTGTACTCGATGGTCGAATTCACGTCGGCGAAGCCGATCTGGTAGGCGCCGGTGGCCACGCGCTGCACCGCGCCGGCCGAGCCCTGGCCGGGGTCCATCGTGACGTCGAGGCCCTCGGCCTTGTAGTAGCCCTTCTCCAGCGCCACCAGGAACGGCGAGGTCGGGCCCTGGAAGACCCAGTCCAGGGTGAATTTGATGGCAGTCTGGGCATGGGCCGGCAGGCTGCCCAGGGCGAGCGCGACGGCCGCGGCCCCGCCCAGCATCTTGGCGAATTTCTTCATGTTCTTGATCCCCCGTGAGTTCCCTGTCGGCGACTCTTAGGCGGACAATTCCCGCCCGCCAAGGGGATATCAGGCAGATTCTATGCCAGCCTGCTGCGTCGCCACCAGCCGGGCGAACGCCCCGCCCTGGGCAAGCAGCGCCTGATAGGCGCCCTGCTCGACGACCCGCCCGTGCTCGAACACGACGACCTGGTCGGCATCGCGGATGGTCGACAGGCGATGGGCGATCACGAAGGTCGTACGGCCCTGCATCAGGATCTTGAGCGCCTTCTGGATGCGGGCCTCGGTGACCGAGTCGAGGGCGCTGGTCGCCTCGTCCAGGATCAGGATCGGCGGATTCTTGAGCAGCGCGCGGGCAATCGCGAGCCGCTGGCGTTCGCCACCCGAAAGCGTGGTGCCGCGTTCGCCGACCAGCGTCTCGTAGCCCTGCGGCTGGCGCATGATGAAGTCGTGCGCCTCGGCAAGCCTGGCGGCCTCCTCCAGCTCGGCCTGCGTGGCATCGGGCTTGCCGATGCGCAGATTGTCGGCGATCGAGCGGTAGAACATGGTGCTGTCCTGGAACACCACGCCGATGTTCCGGCGCAGCGATTCCAGCTTGATGTCGCGATGGTCGACGCCGTCGATGCGGATCACGCCCGTCTGGGCATCCCACATGCGGTGCAGCAGCGACAGCGCGGTGCTCTTGCCGGCACCTGTCGGGCCGACGAACGCCACCGTCGATCCAGCCGGCACCTTCAGCGAGAAATGGACCAGCGCCGGCCGCTTGCCGTCGTAGGAGAAGTTGATGTCGTCGAACTCGACATCACCCTTGGCGCGCCCGATGTCGATGCCGTTCGGCTTGTCCGGCACGCTCGACTGCGAATCCAGCACGCGGAAGAAATCGCCCAGTGAGGGCATCTGGAAGAAGATGCGGCTGACGAAGCCCGAGGCCTGGTCCATGCGGCCGATCAGCATGGTGGCGAAGCCCATGAAGCTCACGATCTCGCCGACCGTCGCCTCGCCGCGCGTATAGAGCCAGGTGCCCAGCACGAAGATCGCGATCACGGTGACCGTCGAGGCGGCGCGTGTCATCACCGACAGCAGCGCCCACCAGTTCAGCACCGGGAACTGCGCCTGCAGCGTCTGGCCGATGATGCGGTGCATCTCGCTGGTCTCGGCGCCCAGCCGCACGAAGCTCTGGATGAGGCTGATGTTGCCCAGCGCGTCACCCGCCCGGCCCGCCAGCTCGCTGTGCAGGTCCTCGACCTTCTTCTGCAGCCGGTCGGTGCGGCTGACGACCCACACATTGGTCGCGGCGAAGAACAGGATCAGGACCAGCAGCAGCAGGCCCAGCCGCCAGTTCATGAACAGGCTGAGCGGCAGCATGACGAACAGCGCCACCAGGGTCGCCAGGTTCTCGCGGAAGAAGGACAGCCAGATGCCGAACAGGTTGTCGACGCCGGTCAGCATGATCTTGATCAGCCGGCCGGAATGCTGGGTGTTGTGGAACGAGAACGGCAGCATCAGCAGATGCTGGAAATAGGTCGCCATCGCGCCGAGGCGACGGCGATGCGCCATCCGGTCGGCCTGCAACGAGACCACCATGTTGGCCACGATGCCGCCGATGCCGATCAGTGCCCACAGGCCGAGGATCTCGCGCGCATCGCGCCACAGGAGATCGACCGGGCGGTCGCGCGCGGTGCTCAGCAGGTCGATCACCTTGCCGAACAGCACCGGTTCATAGAATTGCAGGCCGGCCACCGCGATGTTCGCGATGGCCAGCGTGATGGCGAGGCCCTTTTCGGCCCGGAGCAGGCCGATGACACGGCCATAGACGCGGAAGAATTCCATCTGCTTCGTCCGCGTCCGCTCGTCCTACGCCGGCCGCGGGTCGAGGAAGCGCTCGACGGTGCGAACGAAGAAGCTCACGCCGAACGGGATGGCCATGTCGTTGAAGTCGTAGCGCGAGTTGTGCAGGCTGACCGTACCGGGACCGCCGCCATTGCCCAGCCACACCATGGCGCCGGGCACCTTCTCCAGCATGTAGGAGAAGTCCTCGGCACCCATGCTCGGCCGCGTATTGTCCTGGACCGCGTGGTCGCCGCAGACCCCGGCGGCAACGTCGGCGGCGAAGCGGGCCTGCTCTACGTCGTTCACGGTCGGCGGATAGCCGGGCTTGTGCTCGACCTCGATCTTGACGCCGTGCATCCGCGCCGCACCCTCGCAGATCTCGTCGATGCGGCGCTTCACCAGCTCCCGGTTCGCTGGCGTCGTCGTACGCGTCGTGCCGCCGATATGCGCATCGCCCGGAATGACGTTGTAGGCCGAACCTGCATGGAAGAAGCCGACGGTCACGACACCGGAATCGATCGGGTCGATGTTGCGCGAGACGATGGTCTGGAGCGCCATCACGATGTTGGCGCCGACGACCATGGGATCGAGCGTGGAATGCGGATGGGCGGCATGGCCGCCCTTGCCGGTGATGCGGATGTCCCAGCGATCGGCCGCCGCCAGCAGCGGCCCGCCCTTGGTGACGATGTGGCCGACCGGGACGCCGGGCTTGTTGTGGATCGCGAATACCGCGTCGCAGGGGAACTTCTCGAACAGCCCGTCCTCGATCATCACCTTGGCGCCGCCGCCACCCTCTTCGGCCGGCTGGAAGATGAAGTGAACGGCCCCTTCGAAGTTCCGCGTCTCGCTAAGCACCTTCGCGGCGCCGAGCAGCATGGCGGTGTGACCGTCATGGCCGCAGGCATGCATACGGCCGGGACTGGTCGACCGGTGCGCGAAATCGTTGGCTTCGTCCATCGGCAGGCAGTCCATGTCGGCGCGCAGCCCGATCGACTTCAGCGAATTGCCCTTGCGCAGGGTGCCGACCAGGCCGGTCTTGCCCAGGCCCCGCGTCACTTCCAGCCCCCATTCCTGCAGCTTGGCCGCCACCACGTCGGACGTGCGGTTCTCCTCGAAGGCGAGTTCGGGATGGGCATGGATGTCGCGGCGGATGGCCGAGATCTCGCCCTGGATTTCGAGTGAACGCGGCAGAACAGGCATCGGGTACTCCGGTTGGAACCTGGGTCATCTTAGCCCAAAGTGCCGGACATGTTGTCCCTTAACGAAATCGAGGCTGCAGCGGCCCTCGTGCATGCCGCGATGCCGCCGACAGCCCAATATGCGTGGCCCCTGCTTTCGCGGCGCACAGGATGCGAAACCTGGGTCAAGCACGAGAACCATACCCCGACCGGCGCCTTCAAGGTGCGCGGCGGGCTGGTCTACATGGACCGCCTTAAGCGCCACTCGCCCCACACCAGCGGCGTTGTCAGCGCAACCCGCGGCAATCACGGCCAGAGCATCGCGCTGGCGGCGGCGCGCAACGGCATCGCCGCCACGATCGTCGTGCCCCACGGCAATTCGGTGGAAAAGAACGCCGCCATGCGCGCCTTCGGGGCGGAACTGGTCGAGGCCGGGAGCGATTTCGATGCCGCCAGGGAGGCGGCGATGAAGCTGGCCGGCGAGCGCTGCCTTGCCATGGTGCCGTCGTTCCATCGCGACCTGGTGGCGGGCGTCGCCTCCTACGCGCTCGAACTGTTCCGCACGGCACCGCCGCTCGACACGGTCTATGTGCCGATCGGCCTGGGCTCCGGCATCTGCGGCACCATCGCGGTGCGCGACGCGCTCGGGCTGGGAACGAAGGTCGTCGGGGTGGTTTCGACCGAGGCGCCGGCCTATGCGCTGTCGTTCGTCGCCGGCAGGGTCGTGGCGACCAACAGTGCCGACACGATGGCCGACGGCATGGCCGTGCGCGGCCCTGACGCCGAGGCACTCGAGGTCATCCTGAAGGGCGCGGACCGCATCGTGCAGGTGAGCGACGCCGAGATCGGCGCGGCGATGCGGGCCTACTACGAGGACACGCACCAGCTCACGGAAGGCGCCGGCGCCGCCGCGCTCGCGGCGCTCCTGCAGGAGCGTGATCGGGTTGCGGGCCAACGGATCGGACTGATCCTGAGCGGCGGCAACATCGATCGG
>CAIYWM010000783.1 GCA_903929895.1 uncultured Alphaproteobacteria bacterium | reverse complement strand
GCCATCGGTTACGCCGCCCCGCTTGGCGATCAGCTCGTGCTGCGCGAATTCGTACTCGGCCTGGTTCAGCCAGCCGATGCGAAGGATCAGCAGCTCGCGATCGCGGAAGGGCAGGGTCTGCTTGGACAGGATGTGGCCGGCGAACGGTGTCCAGCGCTTCGTCAGCGCGGGGTGATTGGCCAACACCTTGAAGATGTTGAACACCTGGCCGTTCATGGCGTTCTTCTCGATGGCCTCGCGATCCTCCGCCTTCATGGTCGAGAGGTCACGCATCGGAATACGCTGCTTGCGCTTGATCACCGCTTTCCTCCTTGTCGGTTCCAATTGGACTAACGTTCCCTCAGGCGACCGACAAGGCGAAAGACACTATTTGGCACGCAGGCTTTCGCGCGGCGGCTGGAGCTTCGCCGCAGCAAGCTTCGCCTGACCCGGCGTGTTGAACTGATGGCCTTCCAACTCGAAGAAGGGACGGGTGAAGGCATGGAAGCGGAACGCGTTGCCTTCCTTGAGGACGACGCCGGCGGGCTTTCCCCAGATTTCGACGACGAAGGGCTCGGGCATGGCACGGTCTCCTTCAGGCTGAAGTATCTGCGATCGGTTCTGAGATGGTGTCGGCATGGGAGAAGACAATGACCAGAAGTGTCGAAACAACAGACGGTCACAGCAGAAGCTTCGCGTACGGCATCAATATGGCGGCAACGCGTTTCCCTGCTGGTGCAGCGGTCATCCTTGCTGAACAATGACACTCGAATGTCACGCACCCTCACCCGCTCTCGCTTCATGGGAATTGCCGCCAGTGCCGGCCTGCTCGCTGCAGGCAACGCTGCCGCGCAGACGGGAGTCCGCATGCATCAGCGCAAGATTCCTTCATCGGGCGAAATGCTGCCGGTCGTCGGCGTCGGCACGTGGCGCACGTTCGATGTCGGCGCAAAGCCGGAGGATCGGGCACCGCTTGCAGAGGTGCTGCGTCTGCTGTTCGCGGCCGGCGGCTCGGTGATCGACACGTCGCCGATGTATGGATCGGCAGAAGCCGTGGTCGGCGACCTTCTGTCCGCCACCGCGGCCCGCTCCAGGGCCTTCATCGCCACCAAGGTCTGGACCACGGGCCGCGACACCGGCGTCGCGCAGATGCGCAAGTCGATGGGCCTGCTCAAGACCGACCGCATCGACCTGATGCAGATCCACAATCTCGTCGACTGGCGCGCCCATCTGCCGACCTTGCGTGCCTGGAAGGCCGAGGGTCGCATCCGCTATCTCGGCATCACCCACTACACGCAGAGCGCCCATGACGAGCTGGAAAGCGTGATGCGGTCGGAGAAGTGGGATTTCGTCCAGATCAACTACGCGCTCGACGACCGCGCCGTCGAACGCCGGCTCCTGCCGCTCGCCGCCGAGCGCGGCATCGCCGTGATCGTGAACCAGCCGTTCGGTGGCGGCGGTCTCCTGCGCAAGCTGCTGGGTCGCAAGCTGCCCGACTGGGCCAGCGAGATCGGCGTCACCAGCTGGGCGCAGCTCCTGCTCAAGTTCGTGCTGGCAAATCCCGCGGTCACCTGTGTCATCCCCGGCACCGGCAAGCCCGAGCACATGGCGGACAATCTGCAGGCGGGCTTCGGCGTCTATCCCGACGCGGCGCTGCTCAGGAAGATGATCGCCGAGATCGCTGTCTAAATTGTCATCCTGAGCGAAGCGAAGGATCTAACGCCAATTACGGAGTACTTCGGTCGTTCCGCCAGGTCCTTCGTTGCGCTCAGGACGACAGATTGGTCTTTGCTCTAAAGCGGCAGTTCAGCCTCGATCCACGCCGTCGCCGAAGAATGCTTCGGCTGCCAGCCGAGTTCGCGGCGGGCGCGCCGGGCCCGGACGCGGCTGTTGGAGCCGAACGTGTAGGCTGCGCTGTTCTCGCCGAGCTCCCGGGCGGCGTCCTCGAACGGCCAGGCCTGCGGCCCCTCCAGCTTCAGGCCTCGCGCGATCGCCGCGCAGATGTCCCGATACGAGGCCTCGCCGTTCTCGGCGAAATAGAAGGCGCCCGCCGGAGCCTTTGCGAGGGCCAGGCGATAGAGGTCGGCCACATCCTCGACATGGACGTTCGACCAGATGTTCAGGCCCTTGCCGACATGCCGGACCACGCCCGACGCCTCCGCCCGCTTCGCGAGGCCGGGGATCTGCGCGCTGTCGCGCGCCAGGCCGAGACCGTTGCCGTAGATCATGGTCGGACAGACGACGATGGAGCGGACACCGCGGCGGCTCGCGTCGCGGATCGTCCGGTCGATGGCGACCCGCGCCTGCTTCCCCGGCACAGGGTCGACCGGCGTGTCCTCGTCGTAGACCTTGTCCGAGGCTGCATCGCCATGGGCGTCATCGGCCACGATGCTGGAACCGCTGGTATGGATGAACGGCTTGTTCGAGCCGGCGAGGCTTTCGAGGAACGCGTCGATGGCGCCCCGATGGTCGCTGTTGGCGGTGTTGATCACCGCATCGGCGCGCCGGGACTCGGCGGCGAGAAGCGCGGCATCGTCGAGCCCGCCGATGACAGGCTCCACGCCCAAGGACGCGAGCCCGCGGCCCTTCTCGGCATCGCGCACGAGCCCGCGCAGGCTGTGGCCGTCGTCGAGCAGGCGGCGCGCGACGGTGCCGCCGATATAGCCCGTGGCGCCGGTCATGAAGATGTTCATGTCATGCCTCCTAAAGAGCGAGCGTCATTTGCGGCGACACCGTGCGCTCCTCGCGCTGATGCAGGTTATGGAGGGAGACGCCGAGCAGGCGCACTTTCTTCTCCAGGGGAAAGATGGATCGCACCAGGTCGCGCGCCGTGCGTTCCAGGACCTCGCGGCTTTCCACGCTTTCCTCGAGGGTGCGGCTCCTCGTCACGATCCGGAAGTCGGCATACTTGATCTTCACGGTCACCGTGCGGCCGACGATGCCCGTGCGCTCGCAGTAGGACCAGACATCGCCCAGCACCGCGGCGACACCCTCTTCCACCGCCGCCGGCCGGTCGAGATCCTCCATGAAGGTCGTCTCGGAGCCGACCGACTTGCGCGGCCGGTTGGGCACGACGCGACGTTCGTCATGACCGCGCGCGATGGAATAGTAGTAGGCGCCGGAGCGGCCGAAATACTGCTGCAGGAAGTCGAGAGTCTGCGCCTTCAGGTCGGCGCCGGTATGGATTCCCAGACGGTTCATCTTTTCCGCCGTCTTCGGCCCGACGCCATGGAAGCGGCCGACCGGCAGGCCTTCGACGAAGGCCGGGCCCTTCTCCGGCGGGATCACCGTCTGGCCGTCGGGCTTGCGATGGTCGGAGGCGAGCTTGGCCAGGAACTTGTTGTAGGAGATGCCGGCCGAGGCGGTGAGGCCCGTGCGCTCCAGGATACGCGCCCGGATCTCGCGCGCGATCTCCGACGCGAGCGGCATGCCCTTGAGGTTGGTCGTGACGTCGAGATAGGCCTCGTCGAGCGACAGCGGCTCCACCAGCGGCGTGTAGTCGAGGAAGATCTCGCGGATCTGGCGCGACACTTCCTTGTAGACCTCGAAGCGCGGCTTCACGAAGTGCAGCTCCGGGCCCAGGCGCTTGGCGGTGACCGACGGCATGGCCGAGCGCTCGCCGAACTTGCGCGCCTCGTAGCTCGCCGCCATCACGACGCCGCGCTGTCGCCCGCCGACCGCGACCGGCCGGCCGCGCAGCGAAGGATCGTCGCGTTGCTCCACGGACGCGTAGAAGGCGTCCATGTCGACGTGGATGATCTTGCGGATCTCGGCTTCCGCCATGGCCGGAGTATAGGCCCGTCGTGGACCGAGGTCCCCCCGGGTCGGTGCCGCTGCCTCACACCGGGCGCGCGGGTCGCAGGCGAAGCGTGAAGACCGCGCCTCCCCCGCGCCGGTCGTCGACCGAGATGGTGCCGCCGTGTGCGGCCGCCACGCGGGTCACGATGGCCAGCCCCAGCCCGCGGCTGTCAGGCTGGGCCCGATCGCGCCGCCAGAAGCGCTTGAAGATCGTCTCTCGCTCGCCGAGCGGCACGCCAGGGCCTTCATCCAGCACCCGAACCGTTCCGTCCGCGGCGACATCGACCTCGATCGCCCCGCCGGCCGGTGTGTGACGAATGGCATTCTCGACGAGATTGCGGACCGCCCGGAACAGCGCTTCGGCATGGCCATGCACCCACACCGGCGACTCGGCGCCGGTCAAGGCGATCGTCCGGTCGCTGTCGACCACGAGCGGCGCCATGAAGGCCACCGCCTCGGCGCAGACGTTCTGCAGATCCGCCCTGGAGCTGCCGTCCACCACGAACACCTCGAGTTCAGCGATGTCGAGGACCTGGTTCACGGTGCGGGTCATGTTGACGATGTCGGTCTCCAGCGACCGACGCAGCGGCAGGTCGTCCATCGAATCGACTCGGGCACGCATGATGGTCAGAGGCGTCCGCAGTTCGTGCGCCATGTCGGCCGTGAACTCGCGCTGTACGCGGAAGCCTGCTTCGAGCCGGGCGAGCGCCTGGTTGACCGCGCGCACAAGCGGCACGATCTCGCTCGGCATCGACTGTTCGGAGAGGCGGACATCGGTGGTGGTCGGCCCGATCGACGCCGCCGTTTCGGATGCGGCGCGCACCGGATCGAGGGCACGGCGGAAGATCATGATGTCGATCAGCAGAAGGAGCAGCAGGATCGGGAAGGTGATCCAGGCGACGCGCGGCAGGAAAGAAGCGACGATATCGTCGATGATGACGTCGCGGTGCGCCAGGTCCTGCCCGACCTGTATCCAGTAGAGACGGTCGCCGATGGCGCGCGGCACATTCACGCCGATGAGTGGCGGACCCTTGCTGGGACGCTGCGCGAACGAGTCTTTCGTCAGCGAGTCGTTGGCCGCCGAGAGGGGCGCATCGTCCGTACGCGAGGTGAACAACACCTGCCCCTTCGAATCGAGGATGGCATAGGCATAGAGGGCGTAGTCACCCGAATAGATGGGCTGGGCCTCCTGCGGAATGTCGAGCGTGACGCCTCCATCGGGGGTCGGTCGCAGGAAGCTCGCGATCGTGAGCGCCTGGCCGCGTAGCGCGTCGCGGTGGAGGCTGTTGGCCGCCTCGTTGAGCAGCCAGTAAAGCGCCAGTGGGATCAGGATCGAGGTGACGCCGATTGCCACGACATGCAACGCGACCACACGCGAGAGGATCGAGCGGAAGCGCCTCAAACGGCGGCCTTTTCCTCGGACAGCAGATAGCCGACGCCGCGAACGGTATGGATCTTCACGGTCGCGCCGCAGTCCGACAGCATCTTGCGCAGGCGATGGACGTAAACCTCGACCGCGTTCGAGCCGACATCCCCCGACAGGCCGAAGAGCTGGTCCTCGAACAGGCGCTTCGGCACCACGTTGCCGCCCCGCCGCAGCAGGATTTCCAGGATCGCCGTCTCGCGGGCCGCGAAGACCCGCAACTTGCCGTCGACGAATACCTGTCGCCCTTCCGTCTCCAGCGAGACGTTTCCAAAGGAGAGCTGGCGGCCGAGCAGGTTGCCGGGCCGGCGCAGCAGCGCCTGAAGGCGCGCCACCAACTCCTCCATGGCGAACGGCTTCACGAGGTAGTCGTCGGCACCCGCCCTGAGGCCGTTGACCCGGTCGCTCACCCCGTCGCGCGCCGTGAGGACGAGAACCGGTGTCGAATCGCCACGTCCGCGGATGCTCCGCAGCAGCGACAGCCCGTCCTCGTCGGGCAGACCGAGGTCGAGTACGATGGCCACGTAGCGCATGGCGGCCAGCGAATGCGCGGCATCGCCGGCATTGGCCACCGCATCAGCCGCAAAGCCGCTGCGCGCCAGGCCCTTGACCAGCAGGCTGACGAGTTCGTCGTTGTCCTCGACGAGAAGGACCCTCATGGGTGTCCACACTCCCTGGACGTGATGACAATCGACGCATCCTAGCATGGCCGACGTCCACCATGCGCCATGCAAGCAATCCCACGAGGGCGATCCGACCAGGGGCATGACGCCGTCTTGACCGGCGGCCGAGGCGCCCTGAAAAAGGGCGATGCCCTCCGAAGACATATTCATCGATCTCGGCGACCGCCGTCTGCGGGTGCGCCGCCTCACGCCGGCGCGCGATGACGGGCTCGACCGGACGGTGCTGGTCTTCCTGCACGAGGGCCTGGGCTGCATCGAGATGTGGCGCGACTTCCCCCAGAAACTCTGCGACGCCACGCGCTGCGCTGGCATCGTCTACGACCGCACCGGCTACGGACGATCGAGCGCCTGGCCGTCCGATCCCGGCGTCCGCTACATGGAGATCGAGGCCGACCTGGTCCTGCCGCGCCTGCTGACGGCCCTCGGTGTCGAGGATTGCGTGCTGGTGGGCCATAGCGACGGCGGCACGATCGCGCTGAACTACGCCGCGACCGACCCCGAGCCGCTGCGCGCCGTGGTGACCCTGGCCGCGCACGCGATCAACGAGCCGGTCTGCGTCGAGGCGATCACCCGGGCCCGTGCGGCGTTTGCCTCGGGCGACCTGCGGCAGAAGCTCGCGAAGTATCACGACGACGTCGACGGCGCCTTCCATCTCTGGGCCGATGCCTGGGTCTCGCCCGGTTTCGAGCCGATGGACGCCAACGGCAGGCTGCCGGGCGTCGCCGTGCCGGTGCAGGCGATCCAGGGTGAGGACGACGAATACGGCTCCGAACTGCAGCTCGGCATCATCGCCGGCAAGGTCGGCGGCTATTGCGAGACGCGGCTGGTGCCCGACTGCGGCCACAGCCCGCACCTGCAGCAGCCGGCTTACGTCCTCGCGGAGATCACCCGCTTCGTGTCGCCACTGGCGCTGCTGGGGTAAAAGCCCACCACTGTCGTCCTGAGCGCAGCGAAGGACCTGACGGATCGACCAAAGGACTACGTGGCTGGCGCGAGATCCTTCGCTCCGCTCAGGATGACAGATAGAAAGTCGCCGGCTGCATGCTTTGTTAAAGCCGCTTCAGCTCGCTGGAGGCGGCCCAGTTCAGCTCCGATACGGTGGGGCAGCGCGCCTGGGCGAGCTGGAACTGTTCGCGCGCCCGCTGCTTTTCGCCGCGGCGAACG
>CAIYWM010000782.1 GCA_903929895.1 uncultured Alphaproteobacteria bacterium | reverse complement strand
GCTGGTCCAGCCGCTCCTCGAAGGGAAAGCGCGGGACGCCGGGAATCTCCAGCAGCTCCACGACGTGCACATGCGCGCGCCAGGGAAAGAACGGGAAGGACGCCATCGGCGCCTCTGCCGCCGTGCGAAGCGCATGGGCGAAGGCGGTGATGAACACGGTCTTGCCCGAGCGCTGCAGCCCGGTCACGGCGATGCGATGCCGCCGCTGCGACAGCGGCGAGGCATCGAACGCCGCCGCGATGCCCTCCAGCGTGGAGCCGGCCGCGTTCTTCAGTCGGGAGAAAGGTGTCACCAGGTCGTCGCCTCGAAGCATGTCCGACGATGTGGGGTGTCACCACGTCCGAAAGATGGCAAGGCGGAAAGGGAGGTCATAGAGAAGGTTGCATGAAGATCTCTTCGACACGGCTCCTCAAGAGCGCCCTGGTCGCGAGCCTGGCCGCCGGCGTAATCCTCGCCGCCGTCGCGATCGGCTTCGCGCTGCATCGCCCCGCGCCGCCTTCGTTCGCGCGCATGAGCACCGAACAGGCCTGGGCGGATCTGGAGAGCAATGCCTATGTCGGCCATCTCATCCGCCTGGTCGCCTACGATCCGCAGACGGAACCCGGGCTGGCGATCGACCGGCTGGCGCGGCTCGGGCCGCCGGACCAGCTCTATTCGTTCGTCGCGAGCTACGAGGAGATGGCGGGCTATACGGCGAAGCAGGCGCTGGAGAAGAACGGGCTGCGATTGAGCGACGGCCAGCACGTCTCGGCCGTGATCTTCCCGCGGCGCACGGAGCTCTATCCCGCGAATGCGCGCGGCCTGCTGCAGATCATCCGGGCGGTGGAGACGGAGAAAGGCGAGGCGATCGGCGACAGGTTCCTCGAAGGCCGGGACGTGCTCAGTCCCGCCGAGTTGAAGGACCTGCAATCGACCGACATCGCCTCGTACCGCGTGAGCGATTTCCGCGACAGGTATCCGCGCTACTGCGAACTCGCCCGCCAGTTCAACTGCGGCCCGACCCCCTACCCGGCCAGCCACTTCATCGGCAGCCTCTATCACGACTGGCACCCGCTGGGATTTTCCCAGATCGAGCCGGCGCGCGATCCCTGCACCCTGCCGGCCGCGCACTACTGCGCGTTCGTCGACTGGCAGAAGACGAAGGCCGAGTTCCTGCCGCGTTTCGGCAGCCGCGCCTTCTTCACGAAGAACCTCGAAATCGCGAAGATTCCCGGCCGCATCCTGATCGACTTCGACCAGCCCGACCGGCAGATCATCCCCTATATCGGCCCGCCGACCGACTGACCCGGAAAGGTCCCTCACTGAGTTCGGGATGACAATTTTGTCGGGTTTTGCGCAGTGCGCCGCCGCAGATAGCGCTGTCATCCCGAGCCTAGCAAGGGACCTTTGAGGGTGCTGCCAGCAACGCTTTCAGCCCACATTTAGCGGGTTTTCGCGGTCCCGAGCCCCTGCATTAAGTGGCTTGTTGTTCCTGTTTTGTTCGCATACGAGTCCGTCCAGCAGAGGAGGTGCTGGATGTTCGGTTTAACGCTTCACGACGTCGCCACGGCCCCGCATCCCATCGGCATCGAATGCGAACGCTGCATCCGGCGCGTCGTCGTCACCGCGGCGGCGCTGAAGGCCCGGCCGGGTGACAGGCGCACGCTCCAGGAGGCGGGCCTGGTCTGCAGCCGCTGCGGCTCGCGCGTCTTCGGCGTCACCCGGTTCCTGTCGCAGGCCGAACTGCGTGCCTTCGTGCGGGCGCGGTGCGGCCCGCCATGACCGACATCGCCGCCAACACCGATGCGACCGCCGCCGCCGCCCCCTCTCGCCGCCCGCCCGGGCCGGCGCGCATCCCCTATCGCAGCCCGCCGCGCTTCGACACCTCGGCCGAGGTCGAGCAGGCCTTTCCCCATGCCACGCAGGTCATCCGGCGCGGTCTCTGGATGGTCTACGAGCAGGCCGAGGTGAACGCGACGCTGAACGGGCTGGGCGAGCATCGCAGCGGTTGCTTCAACGGCCTCTGCACCTTCCGCTTCACGCAGCCCGAGCATGCCGCCGCCTTCGCCGAATATGCCTTCGACAAGCGGCTGCATCGCCTCAAGGCCAACAGCACCCACGGCGCCACGCGCGAGGAGGTGGCGCTGGAATGGGAACGCCGCGCCGCCGAGCGCGAGGAGATCCTCGCCTGGGGCCGCCTGACCGGCATGACCCGCCAGGTGGTCGCGCATTACCGCGCCGAGCGGCATGTCGGCACCTGGTCCTGGCCGGCGCATCTCGCCGCCGCGCGGTTGATCGAGAAGGCCCATCCAACTGTCACGGATCCCTGTCATTACGCCGGGGTGATGATCGAATGGGCGGAGCGGGAACACCGGTCGTGGTTCTGGCGTTGCTGCCGCGGCCTGCACCATCTGTAAGGGAGTGCCCATGTCTGTCATGTTCGATTGCTTGCCGAATGCGAGGGATCCGCTCGACCGGGAAGCCGACCTGATTCGGCGCGCCTTCGAGCTCGCGGCCCGCCAGCCTTACGGGTTCACCTTCGAAGACCTGGAGCAGATCGAGGCCTATCGCACGCAGCGTGCGGCCGAGGTCACCTCGCTCGGCTGCGTCGCCAGCCTCACCGACGGCCGTCGCTTCCACCTCGCCTATGTCGCGGGCCCGCAACAGTCGGAATCAGTCAAGGTCACGCAGATGGTGACCACGCAGCCCTTTCCATCGATCGGCGCCTCGGGTCACCTCTCGCCCTGGATCGACGACGTGGCCGAACTCAACCACCGTCTCGGCCTGCCCCTCATCCCGCCGCCGCCCGTCCCGGTGATCCTGCCGCTGCCGGCGCGGCACTAGAAACCACGCGGGGAGCTTGCGGCGGCCTCAGGTCTCGCCCACAAGCTCCCCCGATGTCGAAGCAGCAATCCCACAAGCGCCCGCCCTCCTCCTCCCGCGAACGGCCCGACGTGATCGCGGCGCGCAAGGTGCTGGCGGAGATGTGGCCGGGGCCGGCGCGCGAGAGTTCCGTCACTCTGCTGAAGGCGCTGCACGTGCTGACGCGCGACGGCGGGCTGAACCTCGACACGCGGCGCAAGTTGAAGCAGGTGCTGCACCTCGTGCAGCTGCTGCGGCCGTCGCTCGACGCGCTGCTGGCAGAGGGAAGCGATCCGGTGATCGCCGATCTCGGCACCGGTAAATCCTATCTCGGCTTCATCCTCTACGACCTGGCGGTCGGACCGGCCGGGCGCGGCTCGATCGTGGGCGTCGACGTGCGCGCCGAACTGGTCGAGCGCTCGCAGGCGCTGGCCCGCGATTGCGGCTTCGACCGCATGTCGTTCGTGGCCGGCGGCATTGCCGACACGGTGCTGCCGAACGGCCGCGCCGACATGGTGACGGCGCTGCATGCCTGCGACACCGCCACCGACGATGCGATCCGCTTCGCGCTGCGCCATGAGGCCAAGGTGGTGGCGCTGATCCCGTGCTGCCAGGCCGAGGTCGCGTCGCTGCTCGAACATACGAAGCCCTCGCCGATCGACCAGCTGTGGCGCCACCCGCTGCATCGCCGCGAGTTCGGCGCGCACGCCACCAACGTGCTGCGCGGCCTGGTGCTCGAGGCCCGGGGCTACAAGGTGCGGGTGACCGAGTTCACCGGCCTCGAACACACGCTGAAGAACGAGCTGATCCTCGCGACCCGCCACCAGCAGAGCAACCCGCTCGCGCGCCGCAAGCTCGACCAGTTCGTCGAGCAGCTGGGTGTGCGCCCCGCCCTGCTCGACGTGATGGACTGACGCGCTTCCTCTCGCGGAGCGCGTCGCCGCGCGTCACGGCTTCTGGCGAAGACTCAGGATGTAGGTGACCAGCGCATCCCGCTCCTGCGTGCTCAGCGAGAAATCGGGCATGAGCGTGTGGCCGGTGGAGAGGTAGCGGTCGAGCGTCGCCGCCGTCGTGTCCGTCCGCGCGGCGATGGCGCGGAAGCTCGGCGCGCTGTCGGTGGCCAGGCGCTGGCTGGCCTCCACGACATGACAGGCCGTGCACCACCGCACGGCGAGCGCGCCACCGGTCTGGACGGTCTGGGCGACCGCCGGGAGCGATATCAGCAGCGATGCCAGCACTAGGGCTCTCTTCATGGCTTTCCCACCCACTCGGCTGTAGCGGTTGTACGCCGGAAACACTGCGGCACTCTGGATCTTATATGTCCGCTACCGGACGCTTCCTTGATCCACGTCAAGGCGGCTCGACCGACCGGGTCCATTTTGTCGCCGCACCGCATTTCCGGACTGCAGACGGGGGACCCGATATGACTGCACGACGGCGAGAGAGCGAGCGTTCGCTTCCAAGAGTCTGCCACAGCTGTCCCGAGCGCGCCCGGGACGAGCGCCTCCTTCGCGAAAAGGATGGCGTGATCCACCTGCTGGACGTCCTCGACCGGGAGGCCAACCACAGATTGCTGAACGGCCTGCAGATCGTCGTCAGCCTGCTGTCGCTGCAGAGCCGCGCGACCGCCAATGCCGGCACGGCTGCGGACCTGGCGGACGCGGCCAATCGCGTGGCAACGATCATCCATATCCACCAGCTCCTCCGTTCCATGGATGGGCTCCAGAGCGTGGTGTTCAGGCCGTTCCTCAACGAGCTGTGTGCCGACTATTCGAAGATGTCGACGGTGGCCGGGACGTCCCAGCGGGAGATGGTCGTCGAAGCCATCGACATCCTCATTCCGGCGGTCGTGGGCATGCCCCTCGGGATGATCGCCAACGAATTGCTGACGAATGCCATGAAGCATGGAAAGGGCCGGATCACGATCACGCTGGAGGGCCAACCCGCCACCGGCTTCGCGATGTCGGTCTGCAACGATGGCTCGACCCTGCCGCCGGGATTCGATCCCGCCGCCAGCAAGGGGCTGAGCATGAAGCTGATCCTGTCCCTGGTCGAGCAGATCGGCGGGGAACTGCGCATCGATCGGTGCCATCACGACACCGGCACGTGCTTCTCGGTGATGTTCGCGAATTCCTAGGGAGATGACGTCACAGGCAACGGAGGATCATACAATGTCCACGATACTGATCATCATCCTGCTCATCGTGCTGCTGGGCGGCGGTGGCGGCTACTACGGCTACAATCGCTATGGCGGGCGCGGGCTGGGAGGCGTCCTGGGTCTCATCCTCGTGATTCTTGTCGTTCTCTGGCTCGCCGGAGCCTTGGGCGGCGGCTTGGGCCGTCTGTGACAGGGAGAGTTCCATGAACCGTTCCCCTCTGGTCGTGATCGGGGCCATCTTGGTCGTCCTCGGCCTGATCGGCTTCGCCGTCCCGATGTTCACGACCCAGGAGACCACGGAGCTGGCGAGGATCGGCGAGCTGAAGCTCGAAACCACGCAAACCACCACGCATGTCATTCCACCGCTCCTGATCGGCGGCGTCCTG
>CAIYWM010000781.1 GCA_903929895.1 uncultured Alphaproteobacteria bacterium | reverse complement strand
AGGTGCGCCACCTGGCGCTGCCGGTCCTGACGCTGACCCTCGTCCAGCTCGGCGGCTATACGCGCTTCATGCGCGGCGCGATGATCGAGGCGCTGCGCCAGGACTATGTGCGGACGGCCCGCGCCAAGGGGGCGCCGGAGCGCACCGTCCTGTGGCGGCACGCCTTCGCCAATGCACTTTCCCCGGTCCTCACGATCCTCGCCCTCTCGTTCGGCGGGCTCGTCTCCGGCGCGCTGATCACCGAGACGATGTTCGCCTGGCCCGGCATGGGCAAGGCGATCTACCAGGCGATTCTCGAGAACGACTACAATCTGGCGCTCGTCGGCCTGCTGGTGGCCACCGCCGCCACCATTGGCGGCAACCTGCTGGCCGACCTCGCCTATGCCTGGGTCGACCCGCGCGTCTCTCTGGCGGATGCCACACCATGACGGCGGCGACCCTCCAGCCGACAGCCTGGCGTCGCATGCTGCGCCATCGGCTGGCCTGGATATCTCTGGCGTTCCTGTCGGTCCTGCTGGCGCTCGCCCTGGCATCGCCCCTGCTGGCCGCCCTGCGCGGCATAGATCCCACCGAGACCGATCTCTTCCGCCGCTTCGAAGGCCCCTCCGCCCGCCATTGGCTGGGCACCGACGATCTCGGGCGCGATCTCTTCCAGCGCCTGCTCGATGGCGGCCGCGTCTCGCTGCTGGTGGGCATCTCGGGAGCGGTCCTGTCGGCGATCCTGGGCGCCTTCATCGGCGTCCTCGCCGGCTATCTCGGCGGGCGGCTCGACACCTTCCTGATGCGCCTCACCGACGGCGTGATCTCGCTGCCGCTGCTGCCCCTGCTGATCGTGCTGGCGGCCGTCGATCCCCGGAAGCTGGGCGTGCCGGCGGAGATCGCGCAATCGGAGATGTTCTCGCTCTATCGCATCGTGGTGATCGTGGCGCTGACCGGCTGGACGACCGTGGCCCGCCTGGTCCGCGCCGAAACCCTGTCGCTCAAGGCGCGGGATTTCACCCGCGCGGCCGTGGCGCTGGGTGCCCGCCCCCAGCGGATCATGTTCCGCCACATCCTGCCCAACACGGCGGGCACCCTGGTCGTCGCCACCACCATGTCGGTCGGCACGCTGATCCTGTTCGAATCGACCCTGTCGTTCCTCGGCCTCGGCATCCAGCCGCCGGCCGCGAGCTGGGGCAACATGCTGACCGGCGCCCAGGAACTGCTGCAGGAGGCCCCCGTGCTGGCCCTGTGGCCGGGCCTGCTGATCTTCCTGACCGTGATCGCCTTCAACTTCCTGGGCGACGGACTGCAGGATGCCCTCGATCCCAGAAGCGAGAGACGATGATGACCGACGCAACGTTGAAATCCACCGAGTTCACCGCGATGAGCCGGCTCACGCCGGACATCGACCTCAATGCCGAGGGCAAGGCCACGGGCTTCGTGCGCGTGCCCCACTCGGTGCACCGGTCGGCCTATGGCTGGATCCCGATCCCCATCGTGCGCATCAAGAACGGCGACGGGCCGAACGTGCTGATGCAGGCCGGTAACCATGGCGACGAATGGGAGGGCCAGATCGGCCTCGGTAACCTGATCCGCGCCATCGAACCGAAGGACATCAAGGGCCGCCTGGTCATCCTCCCCTCGGCCAACTTCCCGGCCGCCATGGAGGGCCGCCGCACCTCGCCGATCGACGAGGGTAATCTCAACCGGTCCTTCCCCGGCGACGCCGAGGGCACGATCACGCAGCAGATCGCCTACTGGATCGAGCATGCCCTGCTGCCCGGCTTCGACTACGCCTTCGACTTCCATTCCGGTGGCAGCTCGCTCACCTACATCCCGAGCGCCCTGGCACCGCGCCACCAGGATGCCGCCCGGATGGAGAAGGTCATGGGCCTGCTGAAGGCCTTCGGCGCGCCAGTCAGCTACATCTCGGCCGCGCCGCAGGGCGGCGGCCGGACCTTCACCTCGGCCTCGTATCGCCAGGGCGTGGTCGGCATGGGCACCGAGCTGGGCGGCGGCGGTCTCGTGACCCCCGGTTCGCTCAAGGTCGCCGAGGACGGTATGCGCCGCGTGCTGGCCCATGTCGGCCTGCTGCAGGGCCCTGTGCCGGCGCCAACCAAGACCCGCTTCACCGAGATCGGCGGCGACGACTACTACGTCTATGCGACAGACGGCGGCCTGTTCGAGCCGCTGGTCGAACTCGGCGACGAGGTGAAGGCCGACCAGCCGGCCGGCCGCATCCACTTCCACCACACGCCATGGCGCGAGCCCGAGGTGGTGACGTTCAAGCGCGCCGGCCTGGTCCTCTGCAAGCGCGTGCCGGCGCGCTGTGAACGCGGCGACTGCCTGTTCCATCTGGCGACGGATCTGGCGGTTTAGCTCGACGGAACAGCCACCACTCCGAATTCTCTGTCATCGCGGGCGGGGTAACCCCCGCCCTGGAGCGCAGCGCAGGATCTTGCGCCCGCTCAGGACGACAGATTCAAGTCCCGCGGCAGCTCTTGCACGAGAGCGCCGGCGCCGTCTTCCGCTCGTCCTTGCGCGGGCGGGTCTCGGCGTGGCCGCAGACGTTGCAGCCGTCGATCTCGAAATCGATCCAGTGGGTGGGATCGCCGCAGGCCTCACAGGGCAGGCCGCGACGCGACTGGATGCGACCGAAGCCCGGCGCGTGACATTTCGGGCAAAGGCACTGCAGTCGCCGGGCTAGCTGCCAGCCTGCCGCGCGCAGCACCTTCATGCGGGTCGGATTGCGATGGGCGCGCATGTCCGAATAGAGCACGGCCAGCCCTTCCGTGGAGCGCTCGGCCTCGCGGTCCATGGTCGCGATCACCTCGTCCTCGGTGGCGAGGCCCTTCACGGGATGGTCCATGTCGCTGCTGCAGGCAACGAACACGCCATAACGTGGGAAGCCCATGGCACGCAGCACGGCGAGCCGCGCGGGGTCGCCGGCGCGGAAGCGCGACAGCCTCCAGCTCGTATGGTGCGTCGGAAAGGTGTCGATCAGCCGGATACCGCGTTTGCGATCGATGAAGGCCAGGATCTCGACGCCGCTCGAGATCAGCGGCACCCGGTCGATCGGCCCGTAGCTGCCCTCGCTCGCGACCGCGCAGTCGACGTCCATCGTCCGGAAGGCCAGTTCGGCCTTGAGGAGCGAGGTCTCGACCAGCGCGTCCGGCCGCGGCACCTCACCGGAGAAGGTGCCGAGCGTGTCGGTGTCCAGCTCTGGCACGGCGACGATTTCCGCGCCGAGCACGCGCCGGAAGGCGGGCCCCAGCGCCCGCTCCTTCTCGTGCATGGTCGCCAGCCCGATGCGGGCATTGGCGTAGGGGTGCAGGCCTGACACGACCGTGTCGCAGGCTGGGGAGTTTCGGCTTTACTCCGCCGCCTGCGACAGGGCCTCGCGGGCGAGCTGCTGCTCGACCAGGGTCGCCCAGTAGGAGGCGCCGAGCGGCAGGATCTCGTCGTTGAAGTCGTAGCCCGGGTTGTGGACCATGCAGCTGCCGACGCCGTCGCCGTTGCCGACCCAGATGTAGCAGCCCGGCTTCTTGAGCAGCATCCAGGCGAAGTCCTCGCTGCCCATGGCCGGGGTCGGGTTGCGGTTGACGTTCTCCAGCCCGACCAACGACGCTGCGGCCTGGGCGGCGAACTCGGTCTCCTGCGCGCTGTTCACGGTCGCCGGATAGCGCTTCTCGTAACGCCACTTCACGACCTCCGCGCCGAAGCCCGCGGCGACGTTGCGCGAGATCTTCTCGATGT
>CAIYWM010000780.1 GCA_903929895.1 uncultured Alphaproteobacteria bacterium | reverse complement strand
TTGACGCCGAGGCGCGACGCCACCAGCGGCTCGGCCAGCACCGCCGAGACGAGCTGTTCGGCGCCGCAGATATGGGCGCCCGCCCGTCCCAGGAGCTGGAACATCGGGATGCTGTTGAGGTCGGCCCGGGTAAAGGTCCGGCCCAGCGCCGCGGGAACGTAGCTCGTGAGGTGCATGACCGGCGTGCCGTCCTGCGAGCGCACACGCACCGCGCGCTGGACAGGATCCTGGTCGGCATCCCACAGCCGGTCACGGGCGAAGCCGCGCGCCTCCACGTAGCCGAACTCCAGGACCTCCGCGACGGTCTCCGCACCGTAGGACACGATGTTCTCGATCACAGAAGAGACCGGCAGGCGCATCGGCTGGCCGATCTGGGGCCGCACGATCGTGCGCCGCCCGGCGCCGCGCTCGATCAGCCCGGCGTCGTGAAGACTTGCCATCGCGCGACGCACCGTGATGCGCGACACGCTGAACATGCGGGTGAGCTGTTCCTCGGTCGGCAGCGGCTCGCCCTCGGCGTAGCGCCCGGTCGAAATGCCGTCGGCCAGCACCAGGTAGATCTGGTGATGCAGCGGCGAGCCCATTTCGCGGGCAACGGCGATCCTGTTCATGACTTCTCGGGGGCCTCCGGCGCCGCACCGCGATGCAGATGCTTGTCGATCGCCAGGAGCGCTGCGTTGGACGCAATGGCGAAGACCGAGATCAGCACCGCAATCGACAGGATCGTCTTCACGTCATGCAGGTCGATCGCCGTCATCAGCAGGAACCCCAGCCCGCGCTGCGAGGCGAAGAGTTCGCCCAGCATCGTGCCAAGCAGGGTGAGCGAGAAGCCGATACGCAGGCCCGAGAAGATCTCGGGCAGGGTGGCGGGAACGAGTACGTACCAGCCGGTCTGCGCCGGGGTGAGCCGCATGGCACGGCCGGCCCGCAGGTAGGTGCGGTTGACGTTGCGCACCGCGTTCATGGTGAAGAGGACGACCGGAATGATCCCGTGAAGGGCGCCGAAGGCCACCTTGGCCGGCATGCCGAGGCCGAACAGCAGCAGGATCACCGGGTAGAGCGTGATCTTCGGCACCGAGTAGAGGGCCACGAGGATGGGCTCCGCGACCTCGCCCGTGAGCTTGTGCCCACCCAACACGACGCCGATCAGCACGCCGCCGCCGCAGGCGATGGCCAGCGCCTGCAGGAAGGCGAGGCCCGTCTCCCGCAGGTGTGGCAGGAAGCGCGCCTGCCCGATCATCTCCCAGAGATGGGCGAGCGTTGGCGCGGGCGCGGTCACGGCCGAGTCACCCGCGATCTCGTGCAGGACTTGCCAGATCGCGACCAGCGAGATGCCCACGAGGATGGGGTCGCGCCAGGCGCGTAGCGAGAGCAGTCCGCCGCTCATGCGCCGCGTCGGCGCAGCATGCGACGCTCCCACGCGAACACGGCCATGTTGAACAGGGTCACGATCCCCAGCACGAACAGGATCAGCGCGTACATGCGCGGATTGTCGAAGTTGTCGTAGGCGAAGGCGATCTCGTGGCCGATGCCGCTGGTGGACAGGATGAACTCGCCGGCGATCACGCCGATGAAGGAATAGGCGACGGCGAGCTTGAGGCCCGACAGGATGTGCGGCGCCGCCGCCGGCAGACGCACGCGCCAGATCTCCTCGATCAGCGACAGGCGATGGATGCGCGCGGTCTTCAACAGCACGCGCGGCACGCGGTCGAGACCCGCCATCGTGGCGAGGATCATCGCGACCATGGCGAACAGGGTCGCCAGCACGATCAGCGGCACCGGCCCGAGGCCGAAGATAACGATCAGCAGCGGGTAGAAGGCGAAGTGCGGGATGGCGTAGTAGGCCGCGAGGAAGGGGCTGAAGGCCCGGCGCAGGAACGGCACCCAGTTGAGGATGAAGCCGATCACGAAGCCGCCGACGATGGCGATGCTCATGGCGATCGCCACGGCCGACAGCGTGTGCCGCAGGTGCATGCCGATCTCGTCCGACCGCAGTGTTTCCACGAGCGTCGTCACCATCTTCGACGGGGCGGTCACCATGGTCGGTGCGATCGCGCCGGTCCGGCAGGCCAGTTCGAGGGCGCCGACGGCGCCCACCAGCAGCAGCGTGCGGATCCAGCCCGCCTTGCTCATCGCGCCGCCGTCCCCTGCCCCAGGGCCCGCAGCGATTCACCGCGCAGATAGGACCAGAGGCGCGAGGTCACCGCGCCGAAATCGGCCCGCTCGGCGAGACGGGAATCGCGGTCGCGCGGCCAGCCGGTTTCGACGATGTCGAGGAAACGGCCCGGCCGTGCCGACATCACACCGATACGGTCCGATAGCAGGTTGGCCTCGTCGAGCGCATGGGTGATCAGAAGCACCGTGGCCGAGG
>CAIYWM010000779.1 GCA_903929895.1 uncultured Alphaproteobacteria bacterium | reverse complement strand
GAGCGTTCGCGTAGATCCAGAAGTTGAACGGCGGCGGCAGCCCGGCATGGGAGTAGAAAATCGGTGTCGCGAACATGAACAGCGGCACGATGGTGATCATCAGGTACCCGGCATCGCGCGTGAACGCGCCCAATGCCGCCAGGAACCACGACATGCCGATCAGGAACGCCATGAACGGGATGAAGATCAGCGGCACCAGCAGCACGGTCCACGGCAATGAGCCGGTCATTGCCAGCTGGAACACCAGCATCACCGCACCGGAAATCAGCGTGTAAGCGGTGGCGCGCAGGGTCGAGATCACCGGCAGCATGTCGCTGGGGAAGATCGTCTGCTTGATGAAGTGGGTGTACTCGTGCAGCAGCATCGGTGCCCGGAACGCCATCTCCGAGAAGAAACTGAAGACGATGAGGCCGCTGAAGATGAACAGCGAATAGCTGACCTGCTTGCCGTCGGTGCCGTCGGCCACCGGCAGGGAAAGCGTCGTCGTGAACGCGAAGGTATAGACGGCGATCATCAGCAGGGGCGCAATGATCGCCCAGATCCAGCCGGCGATGGACCCCTTGAAGCGCTCGCGCACCTCGCGCCGCAGGATGGCAGCGATCAGGTCGCGATGCTGCGACATGCGGACGAACGGCTTCACGATGAAGCTGAAGAGCTGCTCGATCGGGCCGAGATTCTCGACCACGATCTGCTTGCCGTTGACGACTTTCACCGACGGCATGAGCCGTTCTTCTCCTTCTTGGGTCCAGTGGTGAGCCCGGTGGGGTACGATCCCACGACCCTCTGATTAAAAGTCAGATGCTCTACCGCTGAGCTACGGGCTCTTTCCGGTTCCGCGCCGCGGGCCTCTTCGCCGCGCGGCGCCCATATAAAGTGCGGGGGGCCGATGGTCAACGAGGCCTCTCCCGGCCTCACTTCTTGCCGAATTTGGCCTTCAGGCGCTCGAACACCTTCTTGGACACGAATTGCGACGTGTCTCCCCCCAGCCGGGCAATATCTTTCACCAGGGACGAAGCGATGAACTGGTGACGGTCGGACGCCATCAGGAAGATGGTCTCGATCGCAGGCTCCATGCGCGCATTCATGTTGGCCATCTGGATTTCGTACTCGAAGTCCGAAACGGCCCGCAGCCCGCGGATGATGAGGGATGCCTTCACGTCGCGCGCAAAGTGGATCAGCAGCCCCTCGAACGGCACCACCGTGATCCGATCGCGGTCGGCCTGTGGAAAATCCGCGATGTCCTCGTTGATGATCTCGATCCGCTCCTCGAGCGAGAACAGCGGTCCCTTGCCCACGTTGATGTGCGGGCCGATCACCAGCCTGTCGACGAGGCGCAGCGAACGGCGCACCACTTCCATGTGCCCGCTCGTGATGGGATCGAACGTCCCCGGATACACCCCGGTGCGTTCTACGGCCATGTCTCCCCCTTGTGCGCAGACTGCGACCGCGAAGTCTTAGCGACACGACCGGTCCTTATCCACCGCTAGTTTCGGAACTTGGCTCGGAACTTCCATCGCCATTGCCACTGCCGTTTCCAGCATCGTCCTCGCCGATGCGCACGGCCGTGACGACGCGCTCGCCCTCGCTAACGTTGACGATGCGCACGCCGCGCGTCGCCCGTCCCGCGATGCGAATTCCGTCCACCGGGCAGCGGATCAGTGTGCCGCCGTCCGTGACCAGCATGATCTCGTCCGTATCCTGGACGGGAACCGCCGCGACGATCTCGCCGCCCTTGGCGAGGTTCATGAGTTCGACGCCCTTGCCGCCACGACCGGTCACCCGGTACTCGTAGGCCGAGGTGCGCTTGCCGAAGCCCGACGAGGCCACGGTGAGCACGAACTCCTCCTTGGCCTGCAGTTCGGCGAAGCGTTCCGGCGAAAGCGTGGTGGCCGGCGCTGCCGCCTCCTCACCCGCCGGCGTTTCCTCCTCCGTGCCCGCCTCGCCCACTTCCGCCGCGTTCTCGGCCTGGCGCAGCGCACGCGACTGACGCAGGTAGGCGTCGCGATCCTCGGTCGGAATGCCCTTGCCGCCGTCGACCAGCGACATCGAGATCACCTCGTCGCCCTCGGCCAGCGCGATACCGCGCACGCCGGTCGAATTGCGGCTGGCGAAGACACGCACGGTCGAGACCGGGAAGCGCATGGCCCGGCCCTGGCGAGTCGCCAGCAGCACGTCCTGCTCCTCGGAACAAACGCCGACCCCGATCAGGCGATCGCCCGCATCCTCGCCCTCGAACTTCATGGCGATCTTGCCGCCCTGGTTCACGCTGGTGAAGTCGCTGAGCTCGTTGCGGCGCACGCCGCCGCGCGCCGTCGCGAACATCACGTTGAGCGTCGACCAGCTCGCCTCGTCCTCCGGCATCGGCATCACGGCGCTGATCGTTTCGCCCTCGCCGAGCGGCAGCAGGTTAACGAACGCCTTGCCGCGCGCCTGCGGCGCACCCAGCGGCAGGCGCCAGACCTTGAGCTTGTAGACGATGCCGCGGCTGGAGAAGAACAGCACCGGCGTGTGGGTATTGGCCACGAACAGGCTCGACACGAAGTCGTCCTCGCGCGTGGCCATGCCCGAGCGGCCCTTGCCGCCGCGGCGCTGGGCACGATAGGCTGACACCGGCACGCGCTTGACGTAACCGCCATGGGTCACCGTGACGACCATGTCCTCGCGCTGGATCAGGTCCTCGATGTCCTGCTCGAACTCGTTGTCGACGATCTGGGTGCGCCGCGGCGTGGCGTACTTCTCCCTGATCTCGCGCAGCTCCTCGCCCATCAGCGCGAACAGCTTGTCGCGATCGCCCAGCAGTTCGAGATAGCCCTCGATCAGCTTTGCAACCTCGGTCAGCTCTTCGGCGATCTTGTCGCGCTCCAGGCCGGTCAGGCGCTGCAGTCGCAATTCCAGGATGGCGCGGGCCTGCACCTCGGAGAGCCGGTAGGTTCCCTCGGCCGACACTTCGCGGCCGGGCTCGGCGATCAGGTCAATCAGCGGCTTCACGTCGGCCGCCGGCCAGTCCTTGGCCATCAACCGCTCACGCGCCACGTTCGGGTCGGGCGAGCGGCGGATCATGTCGATCACTTCGTCGATGTTGGCGACGGCGATCGCCAGACCGACCAGCACATGGGCGCGGTCGCGCGCATGGTTGAGCTCGAAACGGGTGCGCCTCGTGAGCACTTCGGCCCGGAAGCGGATGAAGGCCTCGAGCAGCTCCTTGAGGCTCATCAGCTTCGGGCGGCCGCCGTCGAGCGCCAGGGCGTTGACGCTGAAGCTCGTCTGCAACGGCGTGAAGCGATAGAGCTGGTTCAGCACGACGTCGGACATGGAATCGCGCTTCAGGTCGATGACCAGCCGCACGCCGTCCCTGTCGCTCTCGTCGCGAATCTCGGAGATGCCCTCGACCTTCTTGTCGCGCACCACCTCGGCGATGCGCTCGTGCAGCCGGGCCTTGTTCTCCTGATAGGGAATCTCGGTGACGACGATCGATTCGCGGCCGCCGGATTTCTGCTCGATGTTGGTCTTGGCCCGCATCATCATCGAGCCACGGCCGAGCTCGAAAGCAGCGCGGATGCCGTTGCGGCCGAGGATGAGGCCGCCGGTCGGGAAGTCCGGGCCCGGCACATATTCCATGAGCTGCGGCACCGTCAGCTCCGGATTGGCGATCAGCGCCAGGCAGGCATCGATCAGCTCGCCGAGATTGTGCGGCGGGATGTTGGTTGCCATGCCCACCGCGATTCCGCCGGCGCCGTTGGCCAGCAGGTTCGGATAGGCCGCCGGCAACACCGTCGGCTCGCTCTCGCGCTCGTCGTAGTTCGGCTGGAACTCGACGGTGTCCTTGTTGATGTCCTCGAGCAGCGTCTCGGCGACCGTGGCGAGACGCGCCTCGGTGTAACGCATCGCCGCCGGCGGATCGCCGTCCATCGAGCCGAAGTTGCCCTGCCCCGAGATGAGCGGCAGGCGCATCGAAAAGTCCTGCGCCATGCGTACCATGGCATCGTAGATCGCGCTGTCGCCGTGCGGGTGATACTTGCCCATCACGTCGCCGACGATGCGCGCCGACTTGCGGAAGGGCCGCGTCGAGTCGTAGCCGCCCTCCTTCATCGCGTAGAGGATGCGCCGCTGCACCGGCTTCAGGCCGTCGCGCGCATCGGGCAGGGCGCGCGACACGATCACGCTCATGGCGTAGTCGAGGTAGGAGCGGCGCATCTCCTCTTCGATCGTGATCGGGGCGATATCGTGCGGTGAGGGCT
>CAIYWM010000778.1 GCA_903929895.1 uncultured Alphaproteobacteria bacterium | reverse complement strand
GGCTCTTGAGGTCCACCGCCTTGGCGCGGGCATATTCCGCGTCGGGCAGGAACTTGGCCTTGGCCTCGGCCGACAGCCGGTCGGCGAAGACCGGGCGCAGATAGGCATTGCCCCACATCGCCTGGCTCTCGTCGGACAGGACGAAGTCGAGCACCTTCTTGCCGTTGTCGGGATTCGGGCCCTTGTTCACCAGTCCCATCACGTAGGGGAACACCAGCGTGCCTTCCTTGGGGATCACGAACTGCACCGGCGCCTTGTCGGTGTACTGGCCGCGATAGGCGTTGAAGTCGTAGTCGAGCAGGATCGGGATCTCGCCCGAGATCACGCGGGCGTAGGAGGTCTGCTTCGGCACGATCGGCTGGTTCTTGGCCAGTTCCTTGAAGAACTTGATGGCCGGATCGAGATTGTCGTAGGTGCCGCCCAGCGCGAGGTTGATCGCCATCACGCCGAGCTGGCCGACGGCGGCCGAGGTCGGGTCGAGATAGCCGACGAGGCCCTTGTATTCGGGCTTCAGCAGGTCGGCCCAGCTCTGCGGCACCGGCTTGTTGCCGAGCGCGGCCTTGTTCACGAACAGGCCGAGCGTGCCGGAGTGGATAGTGAACCAGTTGCCGTCGGGATCCTTGAGGTCGGCCGGGATCTTCTCCCAGTTCGCGGGCTTGTAGGGCGTCAGCACGCCGGCATCCTTGGCCGGGTCGGCCGCGATGCCGCCGAGATAGGTGACGTCGGCCACCGGATTGGCCTTCTCCGCGATCAGCGCGGCAATGGCCTGGCCGGAGTTCTTGTTGTCCGGCGGCACCTGGATGCCGAGCTTGGCCTGGATGGCCTTGAGCTGCGAGCCCCAGTCGGCCCATTCCGGCGGGCAGTTGTAGCAGACGGCGCGCTGCTGGGCGGCGGCGCCCGAGATGTTTGCCACGGCGGCGATGCCGAGCGCGGCCGCGAATGCGAGATGTTTCAGCATGAGATCAACCCCTCCTTGTTTGACTTGTCGACTCGGTGGACTCGGTTTCATTGGACCAGGTGACGAGACGGACGCCGGCCTCGTGCAGCTGCCGGCCGATGGTCTCGGGTACCGGACGGTCGGTGAACACGGCGCTCGCCTCGGTGATGTGGCCGCCGCGCACCGTGCCGCCGCGGCCGAACTTGGAATGATCGAGGACCAGGAAGCGCTGACGGCAATGGGCCGCGAGCGCGCTGCGCATCGTCACCTCGTCGGTGCTGAAGTCGAGCAGGGTGCCGTCCTCGGCGACGCCGCCGACGCCGTAGATGCCGATGTCGGCGGCGAAGTGGCCGAAGAAGCCGTGCGCCTCGCCCGCCACCACGTCGCGATCGAGGTTGCGCAGGCGGCCGCCGGCGACGGTGATCTCGCACGAGGTGCTTCGACTGAAGGCCAGCGCGACGTTGAGATTGTTGGTCATGACCCGCAGGCCGGCATGGTCGACCAGCGCCAGCGCGCACTGCTCGGGCGTGGTGCCGATGCCGAAGAACAGCGAGGCGCCGTCCGGCACCTCCCGGGCCACGAGCCGCGCAATGCGGCGCTTGGCGTCGATGTTCAGGACCTGGCGGGCGGGATAGGCGAGGTTCTCGCCCTCGGGCGGCAGCTCGACGCCGCCATGGCGCCGGCGCAGCAGGCCGCGGTCGCAGAGGTGGTTGACGTCGCGCCGGATCGTCTGCGGCGTGACGCCGAATTGGAGGGCAAGCGCCTCTATCGCCTGGAAACCGTCGCCCCGGACGCGTTCGATGATGGCGCGGGCGCGATCTTCCGCCTGCATTCCCGGATCCTGAGCCCGCTTCCTGTCCCGATCGATCTGCATGGTTCGAATGAACCCTGCAGGCCTTTGTTTTCGTTCATATGACTTTCATATGAACATTCGGAGACGTCAAGCGAAGGTAGGCCGAGCAAAGCTCGGCCAGTTAGCGTCAGGACATTGCGCAGCAATGTCCGGGAGCGTCGAAGGAAGGACGATCAGCCCCTACGCCGCCAGCACGCAGCGTACGGCGTGTGCGGCTTCGACGTCGCGCAGCGACGGGACCGAAGCCGTGCAGCCGGGGCGCACGAACTTGCAGCGCGGCGCGAAGCTGCAGCCGGAGGGGACTTCGGCTAGGTCGGGCGGCGCGCCGGGAATGGATTCGAGCCGCTGGCCGCGCATGCCGTCGTGCACCGTCGAGGCCAGCAGGCCGCGGCTGTAGGGATGCTGCGGCGCGTCGACCATGCGCTCGACCGGCGCCATTTCGACCAGCTTGCCGGCATACATGACGCCGATCCGGTCGGAGACCTCGACGGCCACGCCGATATCGTGGGTGACGAAGATGACGCCGAGATTGAATTCGCGCTGCAGCTCGCGGATCAGCAGAAGCACCTGGATCTGCACTGTGGCGTCGAGCGCCGTGGTCGGCTCGTCGGCCAGCAGCAGGGTGGGATTGCACGACAGCGCGAGCGCGATCATGGCGCGCTGGCGCATGCCGCCCGACATCTCGTGCGGATAGGCCTTGAGCCGCTGCGCCGGAGAGGGAATGCGCACCATCTCCAGAAGGTCCTTGGCGCGCTTCATGGACTCGGTTTCGCTCTTGCCGGTGTGGCGGCGAACCGTCTCGGCGATCTGCTGGCCGATGGTGAAGACCGGATCGAAAGCGGTCGCCGGCTCCTGGAAGATCATCGAGACGCGTTGCCCGCGCAGGTCGGACAGCGCCCTGGGGGCCATGTCGAGGATCTCGTCGCCCTCGAGCTTGATGCTCCCCGACCAGCGGGTGCGGTGCTCGGGATGCAGCCGCAGGATCGAGCGCAGGGTGACGCTTTTCCCTGAGCCGGACTCGCCCAGGATGCCGAGCGTCTCGCCGCGCGCGAGGTCGAAGCTGACGCCGTTGACGGCATGCACCGTGCGATCGGGCGTCACGAAGGTGACGTGAAGGTCGCGGACCTGAAGCATGTTCGTCATGCCGCCATCGCCTTTGAATGTCCCGAGCCGGCCACGCGCATGTGGCAGGCCACGGCCTGGAATTGGGTGTCCGCCAGGGGCGGCTCGACGCGGGCACAGACATCTTCCGCGAACGGGCAACGCGTGCGGAACCGGCAGCCCGAGGGCGGATCGATCGGATTGGGCGGATCGCCCTGGATCGGCGCCTCGTGGGTCCGCTTGCGCGGATCCATCGACGGCCGCGCCGACAGCAGCGCCCGCGTGTAGGGATGCTGCGGATTGCCGTAGATCGCCTCGACCGGGCCCAGCTCGACGATCTTGCCGAGATACATGACCAGGACGCGGTCGCTGAGATACTGCACGACGTTGAGGTCGTGGCTGATGAATACGTAGGTGAGGTCGAGCTCGGTCTTGAGATCGACCAGCATGTTCAGCACCTGCGCCTCGACCGACTTGTCGAGCGCCGACACCGCCTCGTCGAGGATGATCAGCCGCGGCCGGAGCGCGAGCGCGCGGGCGATGTTCACCCTCTGGCGCTGGCCGCCCGACAGTTCGTGCGGATAGCGCGTGGCGTAGTTTGCCGGATCGAGGCCCACCTTGCTTAGAAGGTCGCGCACGCGCTCGCGCGCTTCGGCGGCCGGCAGTCCGTGGGCGCGCGGCGCGAAGGCCAGCGTCTCGGCGATGGTGAGACGCGGATTGAGCGAGGCGTAGGAATCCTGGAACACCATCTGCACCTGGCGGCGCAGCTCGTTCACCGTGATGCCGTGCGGCTCGTCGACCGGATCGCCGTCCAGCACCATCGTGCCCTTGTCCGGCTTGAGCAGGCGGATCAGCAGGCGCGCGACCGTCGACTTGCCGCAGCCCGATTCGCCCACCACGCCCAGGGTCTCGCCCTTGGCAACGGAAAGGGTGAGATCGTCGACCGCGCGCACGACCTTGGTGGTGCGGCCGAACAGGCCGCCGGCGACCGGGAAGTGCTTTCGCAGGCCGGTGGCCAGCAGCAGCGGCTGGGCCGGGCCGCCGCGATCCTGGATGGGAAGCAGCGTGTCCATGTCAGGCCTTCACGTCCATGGCCGCGCGCAGGCCATCGCTCATCAGGTTGAAGCAGATAGAGGTGATGAAGATCATGACGCCCGGCAGCGCCGCGAGGACCGGATTGACGTAGATCGCCTGCCGCAGCGTGTTCAGCATCAGGCCCCACTCTGGCTCCGGCGGCTTGACGCCGAGGCCGAGGAAGCTGAGGCCCGCGGCCAGGATGATCGCGACGCTGATCAGCGACGTCGCATAGACCAGGATGGGTCCCAGCACGTTGCCCAGGACGTGGACACGCACGATGGTGAAGGCCGAGGCGCCGCTGGCCTTGGCCGCGTCGACGAAGTCGAAACCGCGCACCTGCGTGGTGACGCTCTCCGAGACACGGCAGATCGGCGGGATGAACACCAGCGTGAGCGACAGCAGCGTGTTCTCGGTGCCGGCGCCCATCGCGCCCGAGAGCGAGATCGCGAGCAGCACCGACGGGAAGGCGTAGAAGACGTCCATGATGCGCATGATCAACATGTTGGTCTTGCCGCCGACGAAGCCGGCGAGAATGCCGAGGCTTCCGCCGATCAGCAGCGCACAGACGACCGGCGTCACGCCCATGAACAGCGACAGCCGGCCGCCGTAGATCAGGCGGGCGAACATGTCGCGTCCCAGCTCGTCGGTGCCCAGCCAGTGGTTGGGCGAGCCCAGCGGATAGAGGCGGCGCAGCATCGAGGTCTTGTAGGGATCCGCCAGATAGAGATAGGGCGCGGCGATCGACGCCAGCACCAGCAGGATCAGGATCGCGGCACAGATCAGCGTGACCGGATCGCGGCGCAGGCGCCGGCCGACCGACTGCCAGTAGCCGCGACCGGCGGAGGTGGGCGTCGGCTTGACCAGGATGGCACCGCCGACGTCGAGGGAGGGAGTTTGCAGGGCCATCGGGTCAGCCTCGCTTGATGCGGGGATCGACCATGGTCTGGATGATGTCCACGGTCAGGTTGAGCAACATGAAGAAGCCGGCCAGCACCAGGGTCGTTCCCTGCAGGATCGGCAGGTCGCGACGGAAGATGGCGCTGTTCAGCAGGAAGCCGGTGCCCGGCCAGGCGAACACCGTCTCGATCAGGATCGAGCCGCCGATCAGGTTGCCGGCCTGCAGGCCCATGACGGCGAGGCAGGTCGGGGCGGCGTTCTTCAGCACATGGAACAGGATGCGGCTGTCGCGCATGCCCTTGGCTTGCAGCGCCGTCACGAATTCCATGCTGAGCGTTTCCTTGACGGTGGAGCGCACCGTGCGGGTCACGACGCCGAGCGGGATCACCGACAAGGCGATGGTCGGCAGCACCATGTGGGCGAGGTGCGCGCGATCGAAGCGCCAGCCGGTGGAATTCTCCGGGCCGATGCCCATGGGCGGCAGCGCGCCGAGCTCCACGGCGAAGATGATGACCAGCACGATCGCCAGCCAGAAGTGGGGCACGCTGACGCCGATCAGCGAGATCATCGTGACCAGCCGGTCGACGACGCGCGACTTGGCGTAGGCGGCCGCGGTGCCCAGGATGACCGCCAGGGTGAAGGCGAGCGACGTGGCGGCGATCGCCAGGATGATGGTGTTGCCGAAGGCGCTGCCGACTTCCGACGCCACCGACCGGCCGGTGCCGATCGATGTGCCGAGATCGCCGGTCAGGGTGACGCCGAGCCAGCGCAGGTACTGAACCGGCAGCGGCTTGTCGAAGCCGTAGTATTCCTTGAGCTTGTCGACGACTTCCTTCGGCGCGTCGGGTGGCACGATCGCCGAGATCGGATCGCCCGGTGCGAGGTGCACCAGCGCGAAGACGAGCAGCGACACGCCGAACGCGACGGGTACCAGGTAGATCAGGCGGCGTAGGGCATAGAGGAGCATTGCGGCCCGCCTCTCGTTTGTTTGCTGTGAGCTACTTGATTTCGACCGGCGTCAGGTCCTGGAACCAGCTCTGCGCCTGCACGAAGCCCTTCACCTTGGGGTTCATGGCGCGCGGATTGAGGTCGTGCGCGATCCAGATCCAGTAGGCCTGGTCGACGATGTAGCCGTGCACCTCGGACAGGGCCTTGGTCTGCTCGGCCTTGTCGTAGCTCGTGTGCGCCTTGTTGATCATGGCATCGAGCTTGTCGTCCTTCAGGATGCCCCAGTTGGCGCCGACCGGCGGGACGAAGTTGCTGTTCATCAGGCGCGTGAAGGCCGAGTAGGGATCGACCGTGGCGCGGCTGATGTTGATGCCGTTGACGCCCGCCTTCTTGGCGTTGTCACCCGTCGCCGGCTGGAAGGAGAAGTTCACCAGCGCGTTCCACTCCATGACTTCGAACGAGGTGTCGAAGCCCACCGCATTCAGGTTCTCCTGCACGTACTCGTTCATCGGCAGCGGCAGCATCTGGCCCGAACCCGAGGTCGAGATGGCGATCTTGATCTTGGGCTTCTTGGTCGCGCTGTAGCCCGCTTCGGCCAGCAGCTTCTTGGCCGCCGCCGGATCGTACTTGATGTCGAAGGCGGGCGAGCCGAACCAGGGATGGCCGGGATAGACATGGCCCTTGGACTCGATCATCAGCCCGCCCAGCAGCTTGTTGAGGCCGGCGCGATCGATGGCGAGGTTGGCCGCCTTGCGCACGCGCACATCGGTCCAAGGCGAGCCTTCGACCATGGAGGGCTGATAGGCCCAGTTATGCGGATACTTGTTGGTGACGATGGTCATGCCGCCCTGCTTGAGGCGCGGAATGGCGTCGGGCGCGGGCACTTCGATCCAGTCGACCTGGCCCGCCAGCAGGGCTGCGGTGCGGGTCGCGGCCTCGGGCATCGGGAACAGGATCACCCTGTCGAGCTTCGGCACGCGCGCCTTGTCCCAGTAGTCGGCGTTGCGCGACAGTTCCATGCGCTCGCGCGGCACGACGCGGTCGACCTTGAACGGGCCGGTGCCCGACGGATTGAGCGCGACCTTGTTCCAGTCCTTGCCCTGCTTCTCCCAGTTGGCCGGGCTCGAGTAGAAGACGTAGGACATGTCGTAGGGGAACAGCGAGTTGACGATGCGCGTCGTGAGCTCGACCGTGTACTTGTCGATCTTCCTGTAGCCGACCAGGGTCGGAATGCGCGCGCGCACCTGCGCCAGCTGCTTGCTGTCGAACTGCGGCGACTTGTCGTTCAAAACCTTTTCGAGGTTCCAGATCACGGCGTCGGCATCGAAGTCCGATCCGTCATGGAACTTGACGCCCTCACGCAGCTTGAAGATCCACTTGGTCGGCTCGCCCTCGACCGGCGCCCAGGACAGTGCGAGGCCGGGCCGGATATCGGCGATCGTGTCGGCCTTCGACAGGTCCCAGTTCACAAGTGCGTCATAGATCGTGTAGCCGGCGAAGCGAAAGCCCTCGAACCCCTGATCGGGCTGGCCCGTCGTCAGCGGGATGTCGGCGGCTGTCATGCCGATGCGCAGAGTGCCCTGCGCAAAGGCAGGCGCTGCAGTCGCTGCGAGGATGGCCAGGCCGGTGGCGGCGACGCGAAGACGATTGAACATTCCCTACTCCCCGGTTCGGCGATTCCGTCGGTGACCCCAACGCCAGCCGTCTCATTCCGTCATGCAAGGGCCAAGCCAACGCAACATGGGGGCGCTACGCACGGCACGGCATGTCGATTGCATGCATCAACAACTGCGGAGGGATGTCATGGCATCGTCAATCAAGGCGCCAACGCTCGAGGAATTCCGGGCACGCGCCGCGCTGACCGGTCTTACCCTGACCGAGGAAGACATCGGCCACCTGCACAAGGGCTATGTCGGCCTGCTCGGCCTGATGGAGCGCATCCCCGAGCGCTGGGCCTGGGCCGCCGAGCCGCCGCAAGTCTTTCGCGCCGACGAGTAGAGTCTCCCATGACCGATTTGACGACGAGCGATCTCACGACACTGGGCATCGCCGAGGCCGGCCGCCTGATGGCGCGCGGCGAACTCACCTCGACAGCGCTGACCGAGGCCTTCCTGGCGCGGATCGAGGCTGTCGACCCTAGCCTCAACAGCTACGTCACGGTCACGGCGGATCTGGCGCTGAATGCCGCGCGGCAGGCCGACATGGAGATGAAGGGGGGTCTGCGGCGCGGACCGATGCACGGCATCCCGATCGGCCTGAAGGACATCTACGAAACGGCCGGTGTGAAGACGACCGGTCATTCGCATCTCAAGATCGACTATGTGCCGGCGATCGACGCCGAGACGGTGCGGCGCCTCAAGGCCGGCGGCGCCGTGATCCTGGGCAAGCTCGGCACGCATGAATTCGCCAACGGGGCGATGACATCGGACCAGCCGTTCCCGCCCGTCCGCAATCCGTGGAACACCGCGCTCCAGCCCGGCGGCTCCTCCAGCGGCTCGGGCGCCGCAATTGCAGCCGCGCTCTGCATGGGCGCGATGGGCTCCGACACCGGCGGCTCGATCCGCAACCCGGCGGGCTACTGCGCCACGGCCGGCATCAAGCCGACGTACGGTCTTGTGAGTCGCTGCGGAATCTTCCCTCTTTCGTTCAGCCTCGACACGGCCGGACCCATGGCCTGGACGACCGAGGACTGCGCGCTGATGCTCGACGTGCTGGCCGGACACGATCCCAACGACCAGGCCTCGGCCCGTGCGCCCAAGGTCGACTATGGCGCGGCGGCGCAACGCCCGATCAAGGGCATGCGCATTGCGCTGGCGCGGAGCTGGTACGAGGGCCCCAACGGCAAGCTTTCGGACGACATGGCGGCGTGCATGGAAGAAGCCGTGCGCGTGATGCGCGACCTCGGCGCCACGGTCGACGAAGTGATCTTCCCCGACATTCGCGACTATCACATCTGCGGCCGCGTCATCATCACCACCGAGGCGCACGCCATCCATCGCCGTGACGTGATCGAGCGGCCCGAGAAGTTCGGCTACACGACGCGGCGTCGCTTCCAGCTCGGCGCCTTCCTGTCGGCCGAGCAGTACCTTTCGGCGCTGCGTTTCCGCCGCAAGCTGCAGCAGGACACGCGTGAGGCGATGCGCGGCTACGATCTCGTGATGACGGCCAACCAGTGGGGTCCGCCGGAAGGCTTCGAGGATCCGGCGGCGATTTTCCACTTCCTGGGCAAGCCCTCGCTCAGCATGCCCTTCAACGTCACCGGCCAGCCTGCCGCCGCGGTGTGCTGTGGCTTCGATGCCGATGGCCTGCCGCTCGCCTTCCAGCTCGCCGGTCGCGCGTTCGACGATGCCAGCGTCCTGGCCGCCGGCTCTGCCTACGAACGCGCCACGCCGTGGCGTTCGCGCCGACCGAAACTCTGACAGGAGTCCCGCCATGAGCGTGTCCCGCCGTACCTTCATCGCCGCCGGCGCGCTGGCGGCGCTGCCGATCCCCGCATTTGCGCAGGAAAAGGTCGTGCGCTTCGGCATCTCGATGGCCGACGTCCCGCTCACCACCGGCCAGCCCGACCGCGGCGCCGGTGCCTACAAATTCACCGGCTACACGCTCTACGATCCGCTGGTCGCCTGGGAGATGGACATCTCCGACCGGCCGGGCAAGCTGATCCCCGGCCTCGCCACCGAGTGGAAGGTCAACGACGCCGACAAGACGCTGTGGACCTTCAAACTGCGCGACGGCGTGAAGTTCCACGACGGATCGGGCTTCAACGCCGACGCCGTGATCTGGAACTTCGACAAGGTGTTCGACACCAAGGCGCCGCAGTTCGACCAGCGCCAGGCCTCGCAGGTGCGCCCGCGCCTGCCGTCGGTCGCGAGCTACCGCAAGATCGACGACATGACTGTCGAGGTGAAGACCAAGGTCGTCGACGCGCTCTTCCCCTACCAGATGCTCTGGTTCCTGGTGTCGAGCCCGGCCCAGTTCGAGAAGCTCGGCCAGGACTGGAACAAGGTCGCGTCCGAGCCGTCGGGCACCGGCCCGTTCAAGCTGGCTCGCCGGGTGCCGCGCTAGCGCG
>CAIYWM010000777.1 GCA_903929895.1 uncultured Alphaproteobacteria bacterium | reverse complement strand
CTACTACGCGCAGCTGCAGATCTACATGGCCTACATGGACCTGCGGGCCGCGCTGTTCACGGTGCTGAACAAGGACAGCCAGGAACTCCACCACGAACTCGTGGCCCTGGACCCGCGGGCCGCCCAGGCGCTGTCCGACAAGGCCGTCGACGTGATCCGGGCCGCCGAAGCCGGCGAGCTGCCGCCCCGGATCGCGGCCAGTCCTGACTTCTACTTCTGTCGCTGGTGCGCCTACGCGCAGCGCTGCTGGCAGGGCACGCGATGAGCTTCACGGCTTCGCCGCAGCAGGAAGCGGCAATCCGCAAAATCGTTGCGTGGCATCGCAATCCCCGCCGCACGCAGCAGGTGTTCCGGCTGTTCGGCTTCGCCGGCACGGGCAAGAGCACGATCACCCGGTACGTGATCGAGGAACTGGGCCTCGAGTCCATGAATCGTCATGACTGTGACGGCGGCGTGCTGTTTGCGGCCTTCACCGGCAAGGCAGCCCTGGTGATGACCCGCAAGGGCACGCCGGCCTCGACCATCCACAGCCTGATCTACCGGGTCTCGGAAGCAACGCCGGAGGAGATCGCCCGCGTCGAGAAGGAGCTGTTCGACCTGCAGCGGACCGTGCACCGGATGCCACCGGCGGAGCGGGCCTTCGCCGAGACGCAGATCCGCCGGCTGCAGCTGCGTCTTGCCGACATTCACAAGCCGCAGTTCCTGCTGAACGAGAAGTCGCTGGTGCGCGATGCCGAACTGATCGTGCTCGACGAGGTGTCCATGGTGGGGCCAGAGATGGCGGCCGACCTGCTGGCCTTCGGCACGCCGATCCTGGTTCTGGGCGACCCCGGCCAGCTGCCGCCGATCAAGGGCGCGGGCGCGTTCACCGACGCCGCCCCCGACGTGATGCTGACCGAGGTCCATCGCCAGGCGGAGGAGAGCGCAATCCTGAGGCTCGCGACCCTTGCCCGGCAGGGGGAGCCGATCCCTTACGGCTCGCACGACGACCATGTGTGGAAGATGCGCCGGAGCGAGGTGGCGCCGGATCAGCTGCTGCGCGGTGGGCAGGTCATCTGCGGCCGCAATGCGACCCGCCTCCACCTCAACCGCGCCATGATGCAGGCCGAGGGCCTCGATGGCGTTCACCCGCAAGGCTGTGGCGAGAAGATCATCTGTCTCAGGAACCGCCACGACCTTGGCTTGGTGAACGGCATGTTCGTCACGCTCGACGACATCCAGGACATCGACCGGCTGTCGTTCAGCGCCACCCTGTCGACCGAGGACGGCACGACCGTCGCGGGCCGGCACCGGTTGTACAAGGGCCACTACGACGACCACATCGTGCTCGACCCCGAGCGGGCTCGCCGTGACTGGCGCGACATGCGCACCCTGATCGAGACGGTCTGGGGCTACGCCATCACCTGCCACAAGGCGCAGGGCTCGCAGTGGCCCAACGTCATCGTCTACGACGACGGTCTGGGGCGGACGGCGGAGGATCGCAGCCGCTGGCTCTACACCGCCATCACGCGCGCCGAGCGCGGGCTGGTGCTTCTTGATTGACCTGAACGGCGTCGCCTACACGCCCGAGCCGTCGGTCCACTACGACCTCGACGCAATCGTAGCGCGGCTGCGTGCTACCGCCGAGAGCTGGGTGCCGCGGCACTTTCCCAAAGGCCGCCGGGTTGGCGACGAATGGCGGCTGGCCAACATCCAGGGTGCTGTTCCGCGCCGGAACGGCTCCTGCGTCATCGCGCTGACGGGCGATCGGGCCGGCGACTGGCACGAGTTCGACGGCGGGCAGGGTGGCG
>CAIYWM010000776.1 GCA_903929895.1 uncultured Alphaproteobacteria bacterium | reverse complement strand
TCATGAGCTTGACGAGGTCGGCCGGCGTCGCGCCGGCGAGGTCCGACACGTCGATGTTCCCGATGCGCACGACGTAGCGCCAATCGCGCACCGTGAGGCCCGCATCCCACTTGTAGTGCGTGCGATAGCCCTGGTAGCGATTGCCCGCCGCATCGAGCAGCGTCTGCTCGCCCAGGTCCTTCATCGACAGGCCGGCCTTGCTGCCCTTCGGGAAGATACCGTGCACGGTGAGGTCGCCCCAGCCGACCAGCCAGATCGACGTGTTGTCGGAGCCCGCGCCGCCTCCCGAGATGAAGTTGTTGGCTGTCTGCGACGTCGCCGTCGAGGTCGTGTTGTAGCGCGGCGAAAATCCCATGAAGCGCTCGGGATTGGTCGCGGTGTTGCCGTAGAACAGCACGCCCGCGAGCTGCTGCGTCAGCCCCTCGAGGAAGGCACGGTCCTCGCTCAGCCGGTAGGCAGCCGTGTTGCCGTTGAGGTCGGCCAGCGCCTTGTCGATCTCCGAGTAGGTCTCGAGCATGCCGCAGGAGTCGGTGATCTGCGTGCTCGTACTCTTGGTCGGCACGATGCCCTCGTTGAAGCGGCGCCAGGTGCCGGTCGGCAGCGAGGTCTGCACGCTGGTGCGATGACCGGTGGGCAAGTTGCCTTCGTTCCACACCATGTCGTCGGTGATCTCGTTCATCTGCGACAGCAGGCCGATCACCTGCGCGATGCTGCCGTTGGGATCGATGACCTTGGACCAGTCGGCCAGGGTCGGATTGGTCACGGAAAGCGTTGCCATGGAGCGTGGTTCCTAGTTGTGCTGGGAGTTGGGGTAGAGGGACTTGGGGTCCAACGCGCCGCGGCCGTGGCCGGCATTGCCGCCCACGAACGAGTCGTCCTTGATCGAGCGGGCGACCTTCACCATTCCCCGGATCAGGCCCGGATGGTTGGTGAAGCCCAGCCCTTCGAGATAATCGATCGTCGGTCGGTCGAAGACCCGCGAGAGCGCCGCCCTCGCCTCGCCCAGCGCCTCGGGCGAGAATTCCTTCTCGGAGGTGGCGCGCCACTCCGTCGTCTGCTTCGTCCACGTGGCGGCGGAGTGGTCGCTGACCGCCCGCGCGATCTCCTTGTCGCGCTCGATGGTGAAGTCGATCAGACGCTGCGCCGTCTCGGGCGCGATCTTCTCGGCGTCGAACAGCTTCACGACGTCGGCAAACACCGGATCGTCGGCGCGGTAGCCCTCGGGCAGAGTGAGGCCCGAGTAGTCGACGGGAGTCTGGGCGGCTGCGACCTCGCCCTCCAGGGTCGGGGCCCCTTCGGCCACGGCGACCTGCGCCGCCGGCGAAGTCGTCTCCATCGTGTCAACCATCGTTCTGCTCCTCCGCGGTCCAGGTCGCTAACTCGGCTTCGATCTCGTTGAAGCGGGCTTCCGCGCTCATCAGCTCCGTCATCTCCGGCGCATGTCGCTCGAGCTCGCCCAGCAGCTCGATGCCAATGCTGCGGCGGCCGGCGCGGTAGTCCTGGTGGCGCTGGGCCTCAAGGCCGCCCGGCACGTAACCGTCACTGCGGATGTCGCAGAGGCCGAGCAGACCGTGCATGAAGCGGCGGCCCGCCTCGGGGGCCATCACCGAGCAGAGGTCGTCGGCGACGCGCTCCCGTGCCTGCTTCTCCAGTCGCTCGGCCTCGCGGACCTGCCTTGCATCGTTCGGGTCGTGCATCGCTCACACTCCCAGTACGGATTGAAGGGCGTTGCGGCCGCCGCCGACCTCGGTCTCGCTCAAGGTCCTGGCGCCCTCGGTAACCGCAGCGGCCACCTGCAGCGCCTGCGCCGTCTGGGCCTGCAGCGCCCGCGCAGCACGGAGCTGGGCCACGACTTCATCGGCCACGGTGATGGCGCCCGGGGCGCCGAGCTTGTCGGCATAGACGTCGATGCTCTCGTCGGCGTTCAGCTTGTCGAGGACCTCGGGCCGCGAGGCAGCGATGCTGCCCGCGAAGGCCCAAAGTCGCTCGACCGTGCCGAGATCGGCCGCCTTCTGCGCCTGCGCCAGGATGGAGATCAGCTCAACGTCGAGCGGGTAGCCGTGCAATTCCGGGGGCGGCTCGGTGAAGAGGCCATTCTCGGCCATGATGCCGAAGGTGCGCTGGACCAGCGGCTGCAGCAGGTCGTCGTGCAGGTTCTCCAGCACGGGCCCGAGCATCTGCATCTTCTCCTCGCGGCGGGCGCTGATCTCGAGCTGGCTGCGCGGCTGCACGCCGTCCATGTCGGAGATCATCAGGAAGAGGTCGGCGAAGAAGGCCGACTTAATGAAGCCCTGGGTGCGCGCGACGAGGCGCTCGACCGCGTCGATAGCGCCGGGAGCCGTCTGGTAGAGCGGCCACATCCCCGCTCCCCTCTCCTGGGTGGTGAAGTAGTTGATAGCGCCGGGCAGCACCGACGAGGCCGAACCGCGCAGGCTGACATGCGCGCCCATTGGCGGGTTCACATGCTTGTCGACCGCGTTGTG
>CAIYWM010000775.1 GCA_903929895.1 uncultured Alphaproteobacteria bacterium | reverse complement strand
GCTCGCTGGTCGCCTGGGCGCTCAAGATCACCGATCTCGATCCGTTGCGTTGGGGGTTGCTGTTCGAGCGCTTCCTCAATCCCGAGCGCGTGTCGATGCCCGACTTCGACATCGACTTCTGCCAGGACAAGCGCGACCGCGTGATCCGCTACGTGCGCGACGAATATGGCCACGACCGCGTCGCCGCGATCATCACCTTCGGCAAGCTTCAGGCCCGCGCCGTGCTGCGCGACGTCGGGCGCGTGCTGGGTATGCCTTACGGACAGGTCGACCGGATCTGCAAGCTGGTGCCCAACAATCCGGCCAATCCGGTGACCCTGGCCAAGGCGCTCGAGACCGAGCAGCTCCTGAAGGAGCAGTACAACGCGGAAGAAGAGATCAAGCGTCTGATCGATCTCGCGCTGCAGCTCGAAGGGCTGTTCCGCAACGCCTCGACCCATGCCGCCGGCGTCGTCATCGGCGACCGGCCGCTCGACCAGCTCGTGCCGCTGTTCCGCGATACCGACGGCGTGGATTCTCTCCCGGCGACGCAAATCAACATGAAGTGGGTCGAGACGGCCGGGCTGGTGAAGTTCGACTTCCTGGGCCTCAAGACGCTCACCGTTATTGAAAAGGCCTGCGACTTCATCGGGCGCGGGAACATCGATATCGCGAAGCTGCCGCTCGACAACCGAAAGACCTTCGAACTGCTCTGCCGCGGCGACGGATCGGGCGTGTTCCAGCTGGAAGGCAACGGCATGCGCGACGTGCTCCGCAAGCTGAAGCCCGACCGCTTCGAGGACATCATCGCCGTGGTGGCGCTCTATCGGCCGGGCCCGATGGAGAACATCCCGAGCTACATCAAGCGCAAGCACGGCGAGGAAACGCCGGACTACCTGCATCCGCTGCTGGAAGGGATCCTGAAGGAGACCTACGGCATCATGATCTACCAGGAGCAGGTCATGCAGATCGCCCAGGTGCTCAGCGGCTATTCGCTCGGGGGCGCCGACCTGTTGCGCCGCGCCATGGGCAAGAAGATCCAGGCCGAGATGGATGCCCAACGGGTGAGCTTCATCGAGGGCGCCGAGAAGAACAACGTGAAGGCGGACAATGCCTCGTCGATCTTCGACCAGGTCAACAAGTTCGCAGGCTACGGCTTCAACAAGTCCCACGCCGCCGCTTACGCGCTGGTCTGCTACCAGACGGCCTATCTGAAGGCCAACCATCCGGTCGAGTTCTTCGCCGCCACGATGACCCTCGACATGGGCAACGTGGAGAAGCTCAACGGCTATCGCCGCGACCTCGACAAGATCGGCGTCGAGCTGCTGCCGCCTGACGTGAACAAGTCGACGGCCGAGTTCACCGTCGAGAAGACCGAAGACGGCCGGAAGGCGATCCGCTATGCGCTGGCTGCCATCAAGGGCGTCGGCAAGGAGGCGATGAACCGGCTCGTCGAGGAGCGCGACGAGAAGGGGCCCTTCAAGGACCTGTTCGACTTCGCCGAGCGTCTCGACCAGCGCGTGCTGAACAAGCGCCTGCTCGAGAGCCTGGTGAAGGCGGGTGCCTTCGATTCACTGAACAAGAACCGGGCACAGACCTTCGCCACCGTCGAAGCGCTTACCCGCCATTCGCAGGCGACCCACGAATCGCGCGGCAGCAACCAGAACAACCTTTTCGGCGACGACACCGCCCAGCGCCGTCCGCAACTGCCCAAGGTGCCGGACTGGGCGCCGATGGAGCGCCTGCAGAACGAGTTCGCGGCTATCGGCTTCTATCTTTCGTCGCATCCGCTCGCCTCATATGAACGCAGCCTGCAGAGGCTGGGGGTCAGTCGCGCGGCTGACCTGCCGGCCTTGCTGGCGCGGGGCACGCCCGGGCGGATCAAGCTTGCCGGCACCGTCATCGACCGGATGGAGCGCACCTCGGCGAAGGGCAACCGCTTCGCCTTCCTGCAGTGCTCGGATCAGTCCGGCGCCTTCGAATGCGTCATGTTCAGCGAGCTGCTGAGTTCCAAGCGCAACCTCCTCGAGGCCGGCCAGGCGATCCTGATTTCGGTCGACGGCCGCCTCGACGGCGAGCAGGTGAAGCTCACCGCGCAGTCGGTGGAGAAGCTCGAGGATGCGGTCGCGAACTCCGCGGCCGGGCTGCGCATCGTGATCTCCGATCCGGTGGCGCTTGAGGCGCTGCGCAAGGCGCTCGAGGGCAAGCGCGGGCGCGGGCGGGTCACGCTGGTTGTGCCCTTGGAGAAGGAGGAGTCGGAGGCCGAGGTCACCTTGCCCGGCACCTATTCCATCGCCGGCGGCTTGCGCGACACGATCGGAAGTCTGCCGGGGATCGCCCAGGTCGAGGAAATTTGAGCCGTCAGCCCGGGCTCTTCGAAAGCGAGACGGCGGCGCCTCCCAGGCGGCGGGCGGCCGGAGCGGGCGATGTCAGGCCGGCAAGGGATTCACCTCTGCTCGAGGCCCCGCTTCTCCCGCCGGATATCCGGCTCGGCACCTCCTCCTGGTTTTTCCCCGGCTGGCGCGGCCTGGTCTATGACGGCGTCCATCCCCAGGCGACGCTCAGCCGCAAGGGGCTGGCGGCCTATGCCCAGATCCCGCTGCTGCGGACCGTTAGCCTCGACAGGACCTTCTACGCGCCGATCTCGGCCGTCGACTATGCGCGCTACGCCAGCCAGGTGCCGGAGCATTTCAGCTTCGTCGTGAAGGCGCCGGCGATCGTCTGCGATGCCGTGATGCGTGACGAGGAGGGCAGGGGGAAGGTGTCGAACCCTCACTTCCTCGACGCCGCGATCGCCACCCGGGAGTTCGTTCTGCCCTGTCTGGAGGGACTCAAGGCCAAGGCCGGCCCGCTGGTCTTCCAGGTCTCGCCGCTGCCGC
>CAIYWM010000774.1 GCA_903929895.1 uncultured Alphaproteobacteria bacterium | reverse complement strand
TTGAAGCGCGTCTCGGGTGCCCAGCGCACCAAGGCGGTGTGCTTCGTGAGGCCTTGGTGGAGGGACGTCACCTTGAGTCCTGGGACCATGCCTTGGCGCCAATCGAGGGAGTCGCCGCCTAAGGCGTAAGAGTCCTTTTCCGGTTCGGTCGGGGTCCTTTCGTTGAGGTAAAGCAGGCAACCTTCCTTGGTCTGAAGCGATACCGCCATGCCCGGTGACAGGCGAACATACGACTTCGGGTTCAGTTCTTCGCCGTTGATCTGGAGACGACCCTGTAAGACGAGCACTTCGAGCAACTTGCTTCCGTCGTGCGACCAAGTCTCGCCGGCTGCGAACGAGCGAAGGGTGATGCGGCTGTCGGCCGGGGCGTCACGCTGCTCCAGTGCTCGTTCTCCCGTCTGGCCGGCATGCAGGTCGGTCGCATCGACGACGATGCGGAGGGAATGGTCAGCGTGGAGGGTCATGTGAAAATCAGGGTGTTTTCAGGTCGCCAGCGCTTTGCGCCATTCGGCGATCTCGCTGATGACGCCGTAAGCCCGCAGGCCGCCTTCGATCTCCGCGTGCGTAGGTTCGGTGACGACGTGTCTCGGGTCGCCCGGGAGGTCGGGTCGGACTTTCCGGACGACCGCCCACGCGGCCCAGGCGCGCCAGCGTTTCTGTTCGGCCCGTTCGCCGCGCACGCGATCGGCGAGGTGCTGGTAATGCACGCGGGCGTTACCGGTGAAACCTTCCGCGGGTTGGGCGACCATCCAGCCGATGGCGCGGTAGGGTAGCGGGTAGGCGAGGACGGCTTCGTCCTCCGGGGCGACGTCGCAGTAGAGCGCCCGGTCGACGGCTAAGAGGGCGCGGGCCGGCAGCCCGTCGAGCCAGAGTTGCTGGCCGTACTCCAGGCAGGTCAGGTAGAGCTCCGGCCCTTGGTCATCCCGCCATGCGGCCAGGTCGCGCCAGGACAGCGTCCGGCCGCAGGAAGGCAGGTATGGGCAGGGAACCGGGGCCAAGGGGCGCTCAGGGCTTGGCGTACGGGTTGGTCTTCTTCTCGACGCCCACGCTCGTCTGGCCGCCATGCCCGGGCAGCAGGACGACGTCGTCCGGCAACGTGTAGATGCGCGTGCGGATGGACTGGAGCAGCTGGTTCCAATCGCCGTTCGGGAGGTCGGTCCGGCCGACCGAGCCCTTGAAGATCGCATCCCCCGTGAAGGCGACCTTCTGGTCGGCGGCATAGAAGAGGATGCTGCCGGGGCAGTGGCCCGGGACATGTCGGATCTCGAACTTATAGCCGCAGGTCTCGACCACGTCGCCTTCGTCCACCCAGCGATCGACCTTCACCGAACGGAAGTCGTCATCGGAAAGCGACGGGATCATCGACTGGTAGCGGGTGCGGTAAGCCTCGATGTTCTCGATGAGCTGCTGGTCGTCTTTGTGGGCGATGACCTTGGCGCCGGCGTCGGCGAAAGAGCGTCCGTCGCACATGTGGTCCCAGTGGCCGTGCGTACTCAGCAGGTGAGTCAGGTTGAGGCCTTGCTGCTTGATTTCTGCGAGCAGCAGCGGGCCGGCGTCCTTGGGTGCATCGATGACGCAGCAATCCTTGCCGTTCGCGGCGACGACGA
>CAIYWM010000773.1 GCA_903929895.1 uncultured Alphaproteobacteria bacterium | reverse complement strand
CTGAAGCGCTCGTCGGTCATCAGCTCGGGCGAGGCGATGGCCTCGCAGAAGCGCTTGTAGATATGGCCACCCGACGCCGCGATGTTGATGTAGCCGTCGCTGGTCTTGAACACGCCGGTCGGGATCGAGGTCGGGTGGTTGTTGCCGGCCTGGCCGGGCACGTCCTTGGCCAGGGTCCAGCGCGCGGCCTGGAAGTCGCACATCGAAATCATGGCCTGCAGCAGCGAGGACGAGACCCACTGGCCCTGGCCCGAGGTCTCGCGCTCCAGCAGTGCGATCAGGATACCGATGGCGCAGTGCAGGCCCGCGCCCACGTCGGCCACGGCGATGCCGGCGCGCATCGGGCCCTCGCCCGGATTGCCGGTCACCATCATCAGGCCGCCCATGCCCTGGGCGATCTGGTCGAAGCCGGCGCGCTCGGCATAGGGCCCGTCCTGGCCGAAGCCCGAGATCGAGCCCAGGACGATCCGCGGGTTCACCTTCTTCAGGCTCTCATAGTCGATGCCGAGCCGGAACTTCACGTCGGCGCGGTAGTTCTCGACCACCACGTCGGCCTGCTCGACCAGCTTCATGAAGACGGCCTTGCCGTCCGGCTCCTTGAGGTTGAGCGTGATCGACCGCTTGTTGCGATGCAGGTTCTGGAAGTCCGGTCCGTGGCGCGGGCCGCCCATGTCCATCTCGCCGGCGGACGGCGGCATCTCGACCTTGATGCAGTCGGCGCCCCAGTCGGCGAGGTAGCGGACGGCCGTGGGACCGGCGCGCACGCGCGTCAGGTCGAGGACTTAGAAGCGGGCTAGCGGTCCTGCGGTCATGCTCTCACTCGACGATTGGGAAGCTATTCTACCCGTACCATGGCGGATGGCGCGATCTCCAGCCAGACGCGGCTGCCGACCTCGAAAACGGCGGTTGGCGCGGTCGAAACACGCAGCGGCTTGGAGCCGCCCTGCGGACGGACCTGATAGTCCCAGTATTCGCCGAGATAGGACCGGTCGACGATCTCGGCCTCGAACGACAGTCCGGCGCCCCCGGGCTTCTGGGCAGACAAGGCGATCGCCTGGGGCCGCAGCGAATAGAGGAGCGTGCCGCCGCCGGTCGCTCCCTCCACCGCCGCTGCAGATGCGCTGAAGCCGTCGAAACGCACCTCGTTGCCCTGCAGCGTGCCTTCGACGAAGTTCGTTCGGCCGATGAAGCCGGCCACGAAGCGGCTCTTCGGGCGCCCATACAGGACGTGCGGGGCATCGATCTGCTCGATCTTGCCCTTGTTCATCACGACGATCCGATCGGACGTGACCATCGCCTCGGACTGGTCATGGGTGACGTAGACCGTCGTGATCTTGAACTCGTCGTGCAGCCGCCGGATCTCGAACCGCATCTCCTCGCGCAGGTTGGCGTCGAGGTTGGAGAGCGGCTCGTCGAGCAGCAGCACTTCGGGCTCGACTACGATGGCGCGGGCCAGCGCGACCCTCTGCTGCTGCCCGCCCGAGAGTTCAGCCGGGTAACGGCCCTTGAGGTTGCGCATCTGGACGACGTCCAGGATCTTGTCGACCCGCCGGTCGATCTCGGCGCGCGACAGCTTCCGGACCTGCAGGCCGAACCCGACATTCTCGCCCACCGTCATGTTGGGCCAGATGGCGTAGCTCTGGAAGATCATCGACATGCCGCGGCGTTCCGGCGGGACCATCATGGAGGGGGAGGACATGACCTGCCCCTCCATCTCGATGCTGCCGTCGGTCGGCGGCATGAAGCCCGCGATCATGCGCAGGGTCGTCGTCTTGCCGCAGCCTGAGGGACCCAGCAGCGACACGAACTCGCCCTTGGCGAGTTCCAGCGAGAAATTGGCCACCGCCT
>CAIYWM010000772.1 GCA_903929895.1 uncultured Alphaproteobacteria bacterium | reverse complement strand
GGCAGCATCACCAGCAATGTCACCGTGGGCGCCGCCGGCAATCTCGGCGGCAGCGGCACGATCTTCGGCACCGTCACCAACGCCGGCATCTTCTCGCCCGGCAATTCCATCGGCACGTTGAACATGGTCGGCAGCTTGACCCAGGCCGCCGGCAGCAGCTTCGAGGTCGAGACCAACGGCGCCGGCCAGGCCGATCGCGTCAATGTGAGCGGTGCGCCGGGGACCACCACCATCGCCGGCGGCACCGTGACCCTGACCGGCGCGACCGGCGTCTATGCCCCCAGCACCACCTATACCATCCTCAATGCCACCGGCGGGGTCGCCGGCACCTTCGCCAACGCCAACAGCCTCTTCCCCTTCCTGCAGCCCTCGCTCTCCTATGACGCCAACAACGTCTTTCTGACGTTGAAGCCTGGCGGCTTCGGGGCCGGTGCCGGCACCGCCAACCAGGCGGCCGTGGGCCGCGTCCTCGACGCCAGCGTCGCGGGTTCCAGCGGCGATCTCGCCACCGTCATCGGCACCATGGCGACCTATCCCCTGGCCCAGGGCCAGGCGGCGATGAACGCCCTCAGCGGCCAGAACTACTCGGGCTTCGGCACCGCCAACCTGGGCGGCGGCCTGCTGTTCATGAACGGCCTGGGCCAGCAGATGAGCCTCGCCCGCGGCGGCTTCGGCGGCGGCACCCGCGTAGCCCTCGCGCAGGCCTGCGAGCCGAGCCTTGCCGAGGCCTGCGATGCCGAGACAGCCAGCCCGTGGAGCCTGTGGGGCAGCGCGCTGGGCGGCACCGGCCGCGTCGCCGGCACGGCCAACGCCGGCACGCTCACCTACAATGCCGGCGGCTTCGCCACCGGCCTCGACTATCGCTTCGATCCGCGCTTCCTGGCCGGCATCGGCGTGGGCTTCAGCAGCGGCAACCAGTGGGCCAGCGGTTTCAGCGGCCAGGGCACCACCAGCAGCTACCAGGCCAGCCTCTACGCCTCCTTCACCCAGGGCGCCTTCTATCTCGATGGCATGGCCGGCTACGGCTACAGCGACAACTGGATGACGCGCCAGATCGCGCTGCCCAACCTGGCAGTGCGCACCGCCCAGGGCCGCACCGGCGCCAACCAGTTCCTGGGCCAGGTCGAGGCCGGCTACCGCATCGGCCTCCATGAACCGGCCGCCCTGTCGGTCACGCCCTTCGCGCGCTTCCAGGGCATGACCAACAGCCAGTACGGCTTCACCGAAAGCGGCGCCGGCGCGCTCAGCCTCACCGTGGCGCCGCAGACCACCGGCTCGGCCCGCAGCGTGCTGGGCGCCGAGTTGGCCGGCGCCTTCGGCCCCGAGGGCCGCGAGAAGCTCGCCGTGCAGATGCGCCTGGGCTGGGCCCACGAATATGCCAACACCGCGCGGCCGGTGACGGCCAGCTTCGCCGGCGCGCCGGGCGCCAACTTCACCGTGTTCGGCGCCGCCCCTCAGCGCGACACCGCCACGCTGAGCCTCGCCGCCAACACCGCCGTCGCCCAGGGTGTCTCGCTCTACGCCCGCTACGACGGCGAAGTCGGCAACGGCATCTCCACCCACGCCCTCAATGGCGGTCTCCGTCTGAGCTGGTAGTCGGACGGAGGAACCAACCTCAGTCCGCAGCCACCGCCGAGTGGCTGAACTGCAGCTCCGCCAGCCGGGCGTAGAGGCCGCCGCGTCGCACCAGCTCGGCGTGGGTTCCGACGTCGACCACCCGCCCCTGATCGAGGACGACGATGCGGTTGGCCTTCTGCACCGTGGCCAGGCGATGGGCGATCACCAGGGTCGTGCGGTTGCGCATGATCCGGTCCAGGGCCTGCTGGACCGCCAGCTCGCTCTCGGCATCGAGGGCACTCGTCGCCTCGTCGAGCAGCAGCACGGCCGGGTCACAGAGCAGCGCGCGGGCAATGGCGATGCGCTGGCGCTGGCCGCCCGAGAGGCGCACGCCGCGCGCCCCGAGGTCGGTCGCGAAGCCGTGCGGCAGGGCCTCGATGAAGCCCAGCGCCGAGGCTGCGTCGGCGGCAGCCCGTACCTCGGCGTCGCTGGCGTCGGGACGTCCGTAGCGGATGTTCTCCGTGACCGAGGTGCTGAACAGCGTCGGATCCTGCGGGACCACGGCCAGCGACCGACGCAGGTCGCCCAGCGCCAGGTCTCTGATGTCGATGCCGTCGAGGCGGATCGTGCCCTTCTCCGGATCGTAGAAGCGCAGCAGCAGGTTGAAGGCGGTCGTCTTGCCGGCGCCCGAGGGCCCGACGATTGCCACCGTCTCGCCCGGCACGATCGCCAGGTCGAACCGATCGAGGGCCAGCGCGTCGGTCCGCGTCGGATAGCGGAACGAGACCTCCTCGAACGACACAGCTCCCTTCACCGGCCTGGGCAAGGGCCGGGGATGAGCCGGTTCGGCAATCGACGGCGCTTCCGCGCGCAGTTCGGCGAGCCGCTCGGCGGCGCCCGAGGCGCGCTGCAGGTCGCCGATGGTCTCGCTGATCGCGCCGCCCGAGCTGGCGACCAGGACCGCGTAGAAGACGAAGGCCGAGAGGTCGCCGGCGCTGATGCGGCCGGTCAGCACGTCATGGCCGCCCATCCACAGCAGGAAGCCGACGGCCGAGAAGACGATGAAGATGACCAGCGTCGTCATGATCGCGCGGCGCGACACCCGCCGCGTCGCGGCCACGAAGGCCCGCTCCGTCGCCTCGCCGAAACGCCGCGCGGCACGATCCTCCTGGGCGAAGGCCTGGACCGTGCGCACCCCGTCCAGCGTCTCGGCCCCTTCCGACACCATCTCGCCCATGCGGGCCTGGGACTCGCGCGACAGCGCCTTCACCTGGCGGCCGAACACGATGATCGGCACGACGGTCAACGGCACGACCGCGAGCGTCCACAAAGCGAGCTTGGGATTGGTGACGACCAGCATGACCACGCCGCCGAGGCACATCAGCGTGTTGCGCAGCGCCACCGAGGCCGAGGAGCCGATCACCTGCTCGATGAGCTGCGCGTCGGCCGAAATGCGGCTCATGACGTCGCCCGAGCGCTTGATCTCGAACCAGGCCGGCCCCAGCCGCACGACATGGTCGAACAGATCGCGGCGCAGGTCGCCCACCACCCGCTCGCCCAGCCACGAGACCAGGTAGAAGCGCGCGCCCGAGGCGATCGCCAGCACGACGGCCACGGCCAGCAGCGAGGCCAGGGCGTAGTTGAGAATGTCCGGCCGGCCCTGGGCGAAGCCGCGGTCGATCAGGGCGCGCAGGCAGGCGCCGAACGCCAGCACCGTCCCCGCCGCGACCAGCAGCGACAGGAGGGCCAGGATGGTGCGCCCGCGATAGGGCCTGAGATAGGGCCCCAGCAGGGCCAGTCCGCCGAACCGGTTCATGCTGCCTGCCAGGTCAATTCGACACCCAGTTCGGCCCCGAGAACGGTCAATAAATCGCCGCCGCCCCGCGTATCCTGCCACTGGCCGAGGCCGGCATCGTAGGCGTAGTGCCGGGCACCGCTCACGGGCGAACTCAGCCATATCTGCTGGGTGGGCGCATGTTTGTTGACGATCCAGGTGCCCGCACCACCCTCGACCGTCAGGATACCACCCTGGAGTTCGGCATCGACATGGTCGGCCAGCGCCTCCTCGAGGGTTGCGAGCAGGCTGTCGGCGAGGGTTTCGAAGGCTGAATGGGTCATGGCCCGGCCGGTCTACAAGCCATGGCAGGCCCATACAACCAGCTTGTCGCCGCGCCGTGGACGATCCGCCGGGCCAGGTCAGCGCGACTGACCGCCCCACCGGCGTGAGCTGGAACCCGGCGCCGACGGCCACCGCCCCCGGCGCCGCCTCGTCGGTCGTCTTCGCGCACAGCTACAACAAGGTGAACCAGCGCACCGGCCAGTCGGTCAGCGACAACGCCTGGATTGACTATCCGGCCGCGACCCCCGGCACCGTCAGCTACGCCGCCAACACGCTCAACCAGTACACCGCCGTCGGCGCCGGCACGCCCACCTACGACGCCAACGGCAACCTCACCTCCGACGGCACCCATACCTACGGCTACGATGCCGAGAACCGGCTGGTGAGCGCCAGCGGCGCCGGCACCGGTGGCACCTACACCTTCGACGCCCAGGGCCGCCGCAAGACCGTCACCACGGGCGGCACCACCACCGTCTTCGTGACCGACCCCGACGATCGCGAGGTGCTGGAATACGACGGCGCCAGCGGGGCGATCCGGCGCTGGTACGCCTACGGCCTCGGCCCCAACGACGTGCTGGGCCAGATGAACGTGCCGGCCGACACCCGCACCACCTTCGTTCCCGATCTGCTGGGCTCGGTCGTGGCGACCATGGATGCGGGCACCGGTACGCTCTCCCGGTTCGGCTACCGACCCTACGGCGCCAGCGCCGCGCCCGCGACGCCGTTCGGCTTCACCGGCCAGCGCCTCGATGCCGAAGCCGGCGGAATCTACTACTTCCGCGCCCGTGCCTATAAGGGCCTTCGTAGAGCGGGCTATTCGGAAGCAGAAGCTCGGCAGATCATTACAGAAACTGATGCCTATTTCCGAAGTATCGGAGCGACTCCGTCAACTTCTAAATTCGAAGCGGCCTTGGGGAGTCGATGGAACTCACCGGACGCTCGAGAACGCATGCAGCCGCCGGTTTAGAACGTACTGAGACAGCAAGTCCTCGTGGCGTGCGGCTCTTCGTCTCCCGCAAGAGCCGCGCCGTCGGCATCTCGGTGGGCTCTGGACATGATTTCGCACAAAAAGTGCACATTTGCGATCTCACCCGGCTTGAGCCCCCCACAACCAGCTTGTCGCCGCGCCCCGGGGACTGTATATCCCCGCCCCTGTTGCGCCGGCCGGTCGGAATCGGCCCTGAAGCGCTGGAGAGAGATCATGCAAGAGAAGATTCACCCCGACTATCACACGATCACCGTGGTGATGACCGACGGTACGACCTTCGAGACGAAGTCGACCTGGGGCAAGGAAGGCGCCAGCATGCGCCTCGACATCGATCCGAAGACGCATCCGGCGTGG
>CAIYWM010000771.1 GCA_903929895.1 uncultured Alphaproteobacteria bacterium | reverse complement strand
TTCCCCGGAGCAGAGATCAAGCGCTCCATGTTCCACCGCCTGTCTGGTCTCGAATGGTCAACCGCTATCGGCGAACCTGATGTTGCCAGAACGCTATCAGACGAGATTCTGAGATCAGACTGCCGGTTAAGTCGAGTTGACTTCGGTAGGATACTTTTGTGAATTTTTAGCAACCGATAGTAGGCGGAGGCTTGTGTGGTGATGCGCGTCTTTGTCCGTCGTGATTCAATTGAATGCCAAGTGCTGGGCTGTTACGTCGTTGCCGCCGACCAGCTCCTGGAGAGTGCCGATGTCGATGATGCTCCGCGCTATGGCTGTTGCCGTTCTGGCGCTCGGTATGGTGGGCAAGACTCTGCCTGCTAGGGCGCAGCAAACGGCACCCATCCAGATCGCCTCAGGCGTACAATATGAATTCATCGGCCGTTGGGATACCGACAAGCTTAACGAGATACTCACCCGTGACACGCCGAAATTCTTCGACGTATCGGTGAACTATACGGCGGCCAAGAACGCGGTGAAGCTTTACCGCGTGACCTATTCGTCGGTGGTGCCGGAGCGCGGCAACTTGCCGATCGTCGCGACCGGACTGGTCGCCGTTCCCGATATCGCCGGCACATCGTTCCCGATGGTATCGTATCAGCATGGCACCGTTTACGAGAAGACGCAGGTGCCGTCGTTTCCGAATCAGTCGCCGGAAACACAGCTGATGCTCGCGCAGTTCGCAGGGCAGGGCTACATCGTGATCGGCGCCGACTATTTCGGCATGGGCTCGTCGAAGGAGCCGGAAGGCTACATGGTGAAGGCGAGCCACCAGCAGGCGAGTTACGACATGCTGCTGGCAAGCCGCGCCGTACTCGCTGATCTGAAACTCTCAAGCAGCAAGCTGTTCGTCAGCGGGTGGTCGCAGGGCGGTTTCGTCGCAATGGCGTTTCTGGAAAAACTGGAATCCGTCGGCGAAAAGGTCGATGCCGCGGCAACGGCGAGCGCGCCGGTCGACGTGTCAGTCGCCCTCAATGGTTTCCTCAGCTTTCCGCGCAAGATCGACGCCGACTGGGTGAACTCGCTGTTCATTCTGTCGTCGTTTTCGTTTGAGAATTATTATGGCGTCCCGGGGCTGGCGCGCTCGCTGATCGCGGATGCGTACTACGATGTCGCGCGCAAAGCTTACCTGCGCGAGCCGTTCAACGTCGGCGATGTGCCGACCGATCTGCATAAGTTGATCAAGCCGGAGTATTTCAACGCGCAGTTCTTTGCCGCATCGGCCTACGGCAAGCTGGTCGCGCAGGCCACCGCCTATCGATGGATCGTCAAGTCGCCGGTGCGCAATTACTATGGCGAGGCCGACGAGGCGATCACCGTCGGGCTCGGCCGGCTGGCGATGACGTACCAGCGCGCCATCGGCAACGGCAATCCACAAGTGGAAGCCGTCTCAACCGGTCAGACCTCGCACCGCGGTACCTATGCGACCGCTGTGCCGCAGTGGAAGGCGTGGTTCGACGGACTCTAGGGAGTGAAGAGCGGCGCGGGCGGAACGCGCTCTGCGTTCAACCACGGGCTTCGCGCCCCAGGCTGTCGCACCAGCGGGCCAGACAGGCCCAAATGACGAAAGCGTTCCCCTCTCGGCTGGATGAAGCTTGGGGCTCAGGTCAAGACTTGAACACTTCCTCGAACGTCTCGGCCAGCGCCGCATCGAGATCAGCCAGCGTCACCGGCAGGCCGAGATCGACCAGCGACGTGACCCCATGGTCGGCAATGCCGCAGGGAACGATTCCCGCATAGTGCGACAGGTCGGGCTCGACGTTGATCGAGATGCCGTGGAACGCCACCCAGTGGCGGATGCGCACGCCGATGGCCGCGATCTTGTCTTCGCGGGGGCTGCCGCCGGGCAGCGGCGGCTTGTCCGGGCGCACGACCCAGACGCCGACACGGCCTTCCCGCCGCTCCGCCTTGACGTTGAAACGGCCAAGCGTGCGGATCGTCCATTCCTCGAGGTCGGACACGTAGCGTCGCACGTCCTGACGGCGCGCCCTGAGATCGAGCATCACATAGGCCACCCGCTGGCCGGGGCCGTGATAGGTGTACTGGCCGCCCCGCCCGGCGACATGAACGGGAAAACGCGCCGGCTGTAGCAGGTCCTGCGTCCGCGCGCTGGTCCCGGCCGTGTAGAGCGGCGGATGCTCCAGCAGCCAGACCATTTCGCCCGCCCGTCCGGCGCGGATGTCGGCGACCCGTGCTTCCATGGCGGCGAGCGCTTCGTCATAGGGGACGGCGCTGTCTGAGATGCGCCATTCGGGCCTGGTCATTGTGGCAAAATCGGCACTTCCCGGCCTTCGTGCAAGCCCGCCTTGCCACTGGGGGGGCGATTTGGTATCCCCCGCGCCATCGAACCGGCGCGGCCATGGCGGAATTGGTAGACGCGCTAGCTTGAGGTGCTAGTGCCGCGAGGCGTGGAAGTTCGAGTCTTCTTGGCCGCACCATCGCCGGTTCGAACGAAAAGGTAGAGGTCGCCGCCTGTTGGCAGATGCCAACGGGCGGCCCTTTTTGTTTGCAGGTGGGAGAGTGCTTTGGCCGACGATCTCAGCGAAAGCGCCCTCCGTTACCATCGCCTGCCCCGACCCGGGAAGATCGAGGTCGTTCCGACCAAGCCGCTGGCCACCCAGCGCGACCTTTCGCTTGCCTATTCGCCCGGCGTGGCGGCGGCCTGCAACGAGATCGTGCGCGATCCCGCGATGGCTGCCGAACTCACCTCCCGCGCCAACCTGGTCGCCGTCGTCACCAACGGCACCGCCGTGCTGGGGCTGGGGGCGATCGGGCCCCTGGCTGCCAAGCCGGTGATGGAGGGCAAGGGCGTCCTCTTCAAGAAGTTCGCGGGCATCGATGTCTTCGACCTCGAACTGGCCGAGCTCGACCAGGACAAGCTCGTGGACATCGTTGCGGCCCTCGAACCGACCTTCGGCGGCATCAACCTTGAGGACATCAAGGCGCCGGAATGCTTCTACGTCGAGCAGAAGCTGCGCGAGCGTATGAAGATCCCGGTGTTCCACGACGACCAGCATGGCACCGCGATCATCGTCGGCGCCGCGCTGTTCAACGCGCTGTCGCTGGTCGGCAAGGACATCGCCAAGGTGAAGCTGGTCGTGTCCGGCGCGGGTGCGGCGGCCCTGTCCTGCCTCGGCGTGCTGGAGAAGCTCGGCCTGCCGCGCGAAAACATGTGGGTCACCGACATCGCCGGCGTGGTCTGGAAGGGCCGCAACGAGCTGATGGACCCGTGGAAGGAACGCTATGCGCGCGAGACACAGGCCCGCACCCTGGGCGAGGTGATCGGCGGCGCCGACGTGTTCCTCGGCCTCTCGGCCGCCGGCGTCCTGAAGCCCGAGATGGTGGCCCGGATGGCTGCCCGGCCG
>CAIYWM010000770.1 GCA_903929895.1 uncultured Alphaproteobacteria bacterium | reverse complement strand
CGTTCGTCGGCGTCAGCGGCCAGCTCATGGACCGCATGTTCTCGGCCATCGGCATGAGTCGCGAGCGCGACCTCTACATCACCAACATTCTCTTCTGGCGGCCGCCGGGCAACCGCACGCCGACTTTGTCCGAGCAGGCGATCTGCCTCGCCTTCACGCGCCGCCACATCGAACTCGCCAGGCCGAAGATCGTGGTGCTGGCCGGCGGCACCGCGGTGAAGGCCGTCCTGAACACGACCGAGGGCATCACCCGCCTGCGCGGCAAGTGGACGACGCTCACGCTCGACGACGGCACCGAGGTCCCGGTCCTCCCGACCTTCCACCCCGCCTATCTGCTGCGCACCCCCGCCAGCAAACGCCAGAGCTGGGCCGACCTGCTGTCGCTCGACAAGCGGCTGAAGGAACTGGGTGTTCGCTGACGCGAGGCCTGGCCGCACTCTTGTCATCCTGAGCGCAGCCAAGGATCTAGCACTCGCTGAGCACTGCTCTGATCGATCCGCTAGGTCCTTCGCTGCGCTCAGGACGACAAAGGAACTAACAGACTGTTGAAATAGGCCTTTCAGAAGCACTGACGAGCAATATTATTGCGCCAAGGGTCACCCCGACACAGGATACAGGGGTGCGACACCCGCTTCGTTTGTTTCGTTTATTTCGTTTATTTCGTCTATTCGCCAGGACTTTGGCTTTTTCAACCGCCTGCTAGAGGCGCTTCCTCAGGAAGAACTTCTTATGGCCCGGCGGATAGTCGTCGAGGGTGGCGAAGAGTTCGTAGCCGCGCTTCTCGTAGAACGGGCGGGCCTGCCAGGTGTGGGTGTCGAGATGGGCGGAGTGGCAGCCGCGCATGCGGGCATAGTCCTCGGCGGCGTCCATCAGGCGCGTGGCGTGGCCCCGGCCGCGCAGCGGCTCGTCGACCCACAGCATCGAGACGAACAGCCAGTCCGACCAGAGGTAGCCCAGCAGGCCGCCCAGGATCTCGGCCCTCTCGCCCTTCAGGAAGATGTTGCAGGTATACCAGTCGGACTTGCCCGTGCGACTCGAATTGAACATCGCCAGGCGCTCGCTCACGTAGCTCGCGGCGCGCGCATTTTCGGGTTCGAAGACGAGATCGATCTTTTCCATTTCAGCGCTCCACCTCAGCGCATCGCGGCGCGCTGGCGGACCAGCGCCAGCACGCTGCGTCCGATCGGCATGTCGACGCCGACCCATTCCGACATCTCGACGACGGCGCCCAGAAGCGCCTCGATCTCCAGCGGCCGGCCACGTTCGAGGTCCTGCAGCATCGAGGTCTTGTGGGCACCCACTTCGGCGCCCCCGGCGATGCGCTTGTCGACGTTGATCGCGAACTTCACGCCGAGCTTCTCGGCGACGGCCTGCCCCTCGACCATCAGCGCGCGGCAGACCGCATGCGTCCCCGGATCGCGGATCACCTTGTCGAGCGTCGCCCCGGTCAGCGCGCTGATCGGGTTGAAGGCCATGTTGCCCCAGAGCTTGACCCACAGCTCGTCGCGGATGCGCGGGCGCACCGGCGCCTTGAGGCCTGCCTTGATCAGCAGTTCCGACAGCTTCGCCGCACGTTCGCTGCGGCTGCCGTCCGGCTCGCCGAGCGTGAAGCGGTCGCCGTAGGTGTGGTGGATGACGCCGGGCTCGACCACGTCGGCGGCCGGATAGACGATGCTGCCCAGCACCTGCGAGGGAGGCAGCGCAGCCGTCAGCGCTCCGTCGGGATCGACCGACTCGATGCGCTTGCCTTCGAATTCGCCGCCCAGCTTGTAGGTGTACCACCAGGGCACGCCGTTGATCGCCGCGACGATCGTGGTGTGCGGCCCGATCAGCGGTTTGAGCTGCGCCATCGCCGGCAGCAGCGAGTGCGCCTTCAGGGTCAGGACGAGATAGTCCTGCGGCCCGATCTCCTTCGGATCGGAGGCGACGCGCGGTTCCGTCACCGTCTCCTTGCCGTCGCTCAGCAGCACCAGGCCCCTCGTGCGCAGTGCCTCGCCATGCGGGCCGCGCGCCACCACGGTGACGGGCGTGCCGGCCATTTCGAGCTTGGCCGCCATCAGGCCGCCGATCGCGCCGGCGCCGAAAACGCAGATCGAGGTCACGTCATCGTCCTCAGGCTTTTGCCTCGGCGAGGCCGAGCTTGGCGGCGAGGCCGATGCGCTGCAGCTTGCCGGTGGCGCCCTTGGGGATCTCGCTCACGAACACGACCTTGCGCGGCACCTTGAAGTCGGCGGCATGCTTGGCCACGAAGTCGCGCAGCTCGCGCTCCGTCGCCTCCTGGCCCGACCGCAGCACGACGACCGCGCCGACATCCTCGCCCAGCATGGGATGGGGGATGGCGAAGGTCACGACCTGCTCGACCGCCGGATGATCCATCAGGATCGTGTCGACCTCGATCGGGCTGATCTTCTCGCCGCCGCGGTTGATGATCTCCTTCAGGCGGCCGGTCAGGAACAGGTAACCGTCCTCGTCGAAGCGGCCCTGGTCGCCGGTGCGGAACCAGCCCTCGGCGAACGCCTTCAGGTTGGCATCGGGATTGTTGTCGTAGCCCGCCGTGACGTTCGGTCCCTGGATCACGACCTCGCCGATCGTGCCCTGCGGCAGGAAGTGGCCGGCCTCGTCCATGATCGCGATCTTCGGACCGGCCGGCAGGCCGACGGCGCCCGGCTTGCGCTTGCCCGGGGGCAGCGCATTCGACGCCATCTGATGGCTGGCCTCGGTCATGCCGTAGGCCTCGATCACCGGGCAGTCGAACGCGGCCTCGAGTTCGAGCATGACCTGCGGCGGCAGCGAGGCCGACGAGGAACGGATGAAGCGAAGCTTGGCGGCCTTCGCCGCGTCGGCATGGCTGCGCAGGCGCGTCAGGATCGCCTGGTGCATCGTCGGCACGGCCGTGTACCAGGTGGGCTTCACCTCCTCGAGCTGGGCGAAGAAGCGCAGCGCGTTGAAGCCCGGCGTGCACGACACCGCGGCGCCGGCCCCCAGCGACGAGAGCGTCGCGGCGATCAGCCCGTGGATGTGGAACAGCGGCATGATGTTCATGCAGCGGTCGCCCGGCGTCAGCGCCAGCGATTCCGCGATATGACGCGCCGAGGCCGCGAGGTTGGCCGTCGACAGCGGCACGATCTTGGGCCGCGCCGTCGTGCCCGAAGTGTGCAGCACCAGCGCGATCTCGCCGTCGACCGACGTGCCGGGACTCGCGGCCTTGGCCGGCTTCAGCGCCGACACGTCGAGCGTGAAGCTGCCGGCCGGACCGTCGGCGGTCGGGATCAGCTCGATGATCGGCACGCCGACCTTCCCGGCCATCGCGCGCACCGGGCTGTCCATGCCCTGCTGTACGATCACCGCCTTGGGCTTCAGGTCGTCGAGATAGAACTCGAACTCGTCGGCACGATAGGCCGGGTTGAGCGGCGCCGAACTGGTGCCCGACGCGACGGCGATGAACGAGGACGCCATCTCCGGCCCGTTGGGCGCCACCATGGCAACGCGGTCGCCGCGGCCGATGCCGACGGCGTTCAGTGCCGCCAGCGTATCGTCGGTCAGCTTCTTCAGGGCGCCATAGGTGAGCCAGGGCCGTCCCGGCGCGCCGATAGCCGGCGCGTCGGGCTTGCCCGCTGAGGTGACGTCATAAACGGTCTTGATCATCGTCTGTCCTTCAGGCCGCCGCTTTCTCGTCGGCGATGATGCGATCGTAGGCCGGCAGGGTCAGGAACTCGTAGAACTGCGGCTGCTCGACCAGGTCGATCATCAGCTGGGCGGCATCCTCGTAGCGGCCCTTGGCATATGCCTCCTCGCCAATCTGCGCCTTCACCTTGTCGTTCTCCTCGCGCACGATCTGGCGGACGAGTTCCTTGGTGATGGCGCGGCCGTCGTCGAGCTTCTGGTTGTGGCGCACCCACTGCCAGACCTGCGCGCGGCTGATCTCGGCGGTGGCGGCGTCTTCCATCAGGTTGAACAGCGGCACGCAGCCGATGCCGCGCAGCCACGCCTCGACATAGCCGATGCCCACGGCCACGTTCTGGCGCAGGCCCGCCTCGGTCTTCGGACCCGTCGGGATCTGGATCAGGTCGGCGGCCGTGACGTGCACGTCCTGGCGCTTGCGCGCGATCTGGTTGGCTTCCTTCATGACGGCGTCGAACTCGGCCTTGGCGATCGGCACCAGCCCTGGATGCGCCACCCACGTGCCGTCATGGCCGTCGCCGGCCTCGCGCTTCTTGTCGGCGTGGACGCGGCCCATCGCCTCATCGTTGGCCTTCGGATCGTTCTTGATCGGAATCTGCGCCGCCATGCCGCCCATCGCATGCACTTCGCGGCGATGGCAGGTCTTGATCACGAGCTGGCTGTAGGAGCGCAGGAAGTGCGAGGTCATGCCGACCGTGCCGCGATCCGGCAGCACTGCCCATTCCTGCTCGCGGAACTTCTTGATGAAGGAGAAGATGTAATCCCAGCGGCCGCAGTTGAGACCGGCGGAGTGATCCTTCAGCTCCCACAGGATCTCGTCCATCTCGAAGGTGGCGACGATCGTCTCGATCAGCACCGTGGCCTTGATCGACTTCTGCGGCACGCCCAGTGCGTCCTGTGCTGCAACAAACACGTCGTTCCACAGCCGCGCCTCGAGATGGCTCTCGAGCTTGGGCAGGTAGAAATACGGCCCGGTCCCGCGCGACAGCGCTTCCTTGGCGTTGTGGAAGAAGTAGAGGCCGAAATCGAACAGCGAACCCGACATCGGCTTGCCGTCGACCGTCATGTGTCGCTCGAGCAGATGCCAGCCACGCGGCCGCACGAACAGCACCGCAGTCTTTTCGTTCAGCTTGTAGGCCTTGCCGCTGACCGGATCGACATAGTCGATCTCGCGGCGCACCGCGTCGGCCAGATTGTACTGGCCCTCGACCATGTTGGCCCAGGTCGGGGTCGAGGCATCCTCGAAGTCGGCCATGAAGACGTTGGCGCCGCAGTTCAGCGCGTTGATGATCATCTTGCGGTCGACCGGCCCGGTGATCTCGACCCGGCGGTCCAGGATGTCCTTGGGCAGCGGCGCGACCGTCCAGTCGCTCTCGCGGATTTTCGCGGTTTCCGGCAGGAAATCCGGCTTCTCGCCGGCATCGAGGCGCTTCTGGCGCTCGACGCGCAGGGCCAGAAGCTCCTCGCGACGGGCGTTGAACTTGCGCTGCAGGTCGGCGACGAAGGCGACTGCCTCTTTCGTGAGCACCTTTTCGAAGCCGGGCTTGAGGGCGCCGTCGATCGTCACACCTGCAGGAAGGTCCAAAGCCGCCATCGTCGTTCCCCTCAAAATTCGTTCGCTTTCAGTCGAAAGGGCGATTTACCGCCTTGAGGCAGCCCCCGGCAAGGCGCTACGAGGGTTCATGGACGCCGCTTTCGTCATAGACTGGCTGAATCTGCTGCTGCGCTGGGCTCACATGATCGTGGGCATCGCCTGGATCGGCGCCTCTTTCTATTTCATCTGGCTGGACAACCACCTGCACAAGCCGCTCGACCCGGCCGACGAGGCCAGGGGAATCGGCGGCGAGGTCTGGGCGGTCCATGGCGGCGGCTTCTACACGGCCAAGAAGTTCAAGGTGGCGCCGGAGCGGCTGCCGCCCGAGCTGCACTGGTTCAAGTGGGAAGCCTACACGACGCTCGTCACCGGCTTCTTCCTGCTCTGCCTCGTCTACTACTACGGGGCCGAGGTCGCGCTGATCGATCCATCGGTCCTGCCGCTGACGCGGCCGCAGGCGATCGCCATCGGGCTCGGGTTCCTCGTGCTGGGATGGCTGGTCTACGACTTTCTCTGCCGCTCGACCCTGGGCCAGGACGACGTCGTGCTGGGCGGCCTCATCTTCCTGTACTGCGTCGTCGCCGCCTGGGCGCTGTGCCACATCTTCTCCGGCCGCGGCGCCTACATCCATTTCGGCGCGATGCTCGGCACCATCATGGTGCTGAACGTCTATTTCGTGATCATCCCGGGCCAGCGCGAGCTGGTGAAGGCCAAGGAAGAGGGCCGCATCCCCGACCCGATCCACGGGCTGCGGGGCCGCCAGCGCTCGGTCCACAACACCTATTTCACACTCCCGGTGCTGTTCACGATGATCAGCAACCACTATGCGGGCCTCTACGGCCACGAGTGGAACTGGGTGCTGCTGCTCACGATCTCGATCGCCGGCGCCCTGATTCGTGTCTGGTTCGTCCAGCGCCACAAGGGCAATGCCAACCCGCTGGTCCTCGCAGCGGGCTTCGTCTTCATCGCCATCACGGCACTTCTTTCGCTGCCGAGGCCAAGCGCCGACGGCGGCGGACCGGTGGCCTTCGCCGAGGTCCAGCCCATCATCCAGGCGCGCTGCACGCCCTGCCATGCCGCAAAGCCCACCCAGGAAGGTTTCCTGGCGCCGCCGAAGGGGTTTCTGCTCGAGACGCCTGCGCAAATTCACGCCATGGCCGCGGCCATCAACCAGCAGGCTGCCGCCTCGCGCGTCATGCCGCCCGGCAACATGACGAACATCACCGATGCCGAGCGCCGAATGATTGCGCGCTGGTTCAAAGGCGGCGCACAATAGCGCCATGAACCTCCGCACCCGCGGCTTGCCGTGGCGCCGTCTGCTGACGGCGGCGCTGGCGGCGGTCGCGATCTTCCTCTTCTGGACCCAGACCTCCGAACGCGGACAGCGCGAGGGTGCGCGCGGTCCCACGATTTCCGCCGAGGCGCGCGAGGCGGGTCAGGGCTGGGGCACGAGCGTCGGCTTCGCCGACCAGCGCCGCCTCGACGATCACTATCAGAAACACGGTGCCGAGTTCGGTCGCATCACCAAGCAGGACTATCTTCGGCAGGCGCAGCTGCTGCGCGACGCCAAGGTCGGCGGAGCGATCCTCGAGACGGTGCGGCGCGATGGGGTCGTGACGCGTTTCGACCGTGACACCGGTGCCTTCATCGCCTTCAATGCCAATGGCGTCATACGCACCTTCTTCAAACCCACCGACGGCGAGCGCTACTTCCGTCGGCAATCCCAAAGAGGGAACGATTGAACCCGCCGTCACCTCCGCCCGGCCCG
>CAIYWM010000769.1 GCA_903929895.1 uncultured Alphaproteobacteria bacterium | reverse complement strand
GGCCCTTGTTGCACTAAACGGAGCAAGACATGGCTGAGATCACTGCATCGCTCGTCAAGGAACTGCGCGAGAAGACCGGCGCAGGCATGATGGATTGCAAGAAGGCGCTGGGCGAGACGGCGGGCGACGTCGAGAAGGCGGTCGACTGGCTGCGCACCAAGGGCCTGTCGGCGGCCTCGAAGAAGGCCGGTCGCGTCGCCGCGGAAGGCCTCGTCGGCGTTGCCGCAGATGGCACGCGCGGCGCCGTCGTCGAAGTCAATGCCGAGACCGACTTCGTCGGCCGCAACGACCAGTTCCAGAAGTTCGTCGCCGCGGCGACCAAGCTCGCGCTCGAGAATGGCGGCGACCTCGCCAAAGTGGCGGCGGCGCCGTTCCCCGGCACCGGCCGTGACGTGCAGGGCGAGCTCACCAACCTGATCGCCACGATCGGCGAGAACATGAGCCTGCGCCGCGCCGCCTCGCTGTCGGTGTCCGACGGCGTGGTCGTGGCCTACACCCACAATGCCGTCGCGCCGAACCTCGGCAAGATCGGCGTGCTGGTGGCCCTCGAGTCGACGGGCGACAAGGGAAAGCTGGGCACTCTCGCCAAGCAGCTGGCCATGCATGTGGCCGCGACCAACCCGCAGTCGCTGACGGTCGCCGACCTCGACCAGGCGGCGATCGAGCGCGAACGTGCGGTGCTTGCCGAGAAGGCCGGCCAGCAGGGCAAGACGGCCGAGATCGTTGCCAAGATGGTCGAAGGCGGCCTGCGCAAGTTCCATCAGGAAGTCGTGCTCCTCGAGCAGGCCTTCGTCATGGATGGCAAGACCAAGATTTCGAAGGTCGTCGAGGACGCGGCCAAGCTGGTCGGCGGTCCGGTCAGGCTCGTGGGCTTCCTGCGTTTCGCGCTGGGCGAGGGCATCGAGAAGAAATCTGAGGATTTCGCAGCCGAAGTGGCTGCCCAGCTCAAGAAGTAGTAGTAGAAACGACCGGCGCGCAGACATGTTGTCTGCGCGCCCAAGACAAACGTAATCAGAGGCATCTGATGCCGTCGGCTCCCCAATACCGCCGCGTTCTGCTCAAGCTCTCTGGCGAGGGGCTCATGGGGAATCGGGAGTACGGCCTCGACCCCGACATGGTCACCATGGTCGCACAGGAAGTGAAGACCGTGCACGCCATGGGCGTGCAGGTTTGCCTGGTGATCGGCGGCGGCAATATTTTCCGCGGCGTGTCGGCGGCGGCTTCCGGCATGGACCGTTCCAGCGGCGACTACATGGGCATGCTGGCGACCGTCATCAATTCTCTGGCAATGCAGAGCGCGCTCGAGCGGCAGGGGCTGCAGACTCGCGTTCAGTCGGCGATCCCGATGACGACGGTGTGCGAGCCCTATATCCGCCGCCGCGCCGCCCGCCATATGGAGAAGGGCCGCGTCGTGATCTTCGCGGCCGGCACCGGCAACCCGTTCTTCACGACCGACACGGCCGCCGCCCTTCGCGCGGCCGAGATGGGAGCCGACGCGCTGCTCAAGGGCACCCAGGTCGACGGCGTCTATTCGGCAGATCCGCGCAAGGACAAGAATGCCCAGCGCTACGACACGCTCGGCTATCTGGAGGTGCTGTCCCGCGACCTTCAGGTGATGGACGCGTCGGCGATCTCGCTTGCGCGCGAGAACCGTATCCCCATCATCGTCTTCGACATCCACAAGCCCGGCGCCTTCGCGGCGACGCTGCGGGGCGAGGGCACCTTCACGATCATCAAGGACGAGGCCTGAACATGTCTGCCGATCTCAACGAGCTCGAGAAGCGCATGCACGGCGCGATGGACGCACTGAAGAAGGAATTCGGCGGCCTCAGGACAGGAAGGGCGTCGGTCAACCTGCTCGACCCGGTGATGGTCGAAGCCTATGGCCAGCGCATGCCGCTCAACCAGGTCGGAACGGTCAGCGCCCCGGAGCCGCGGCTTCTGACCGTCAGCGTCTGGGACAAGGGACTGGTCACGCCCACCGCCAAGGCGATCCGCGAGGCAGGTCTCGGACTCAATCCATCGCCGGACGGCCAGATGATCCGCATTCCGATCCCGGAACTCACGACCGAGCGCCGCAACGAGCTCGCCAAGCTCGCGCACAAATATGCCGAGCAGGGCAAGGTGGCCGTCCGCAACATCCGCCGCGACGGCATGGAAGCGCTCAAGAAGGCCGAGAAGGACCGCAAGATCTCGGAAGACGAGCACCGGCAGAAGGCCGACGAGGTGCAGAAGCTCACCGACCGCTACGTCAAACTGGTCGACGAGGCGCTGGTGCACAAGGAAAAAGAGATCAAGACGGTCTGATGTCCACCGCGCCGTTGCCCGCCAATCCCGACGCAGGGGCGGGACCTCAGCACGTCGCCATCATCATGGATGGCAATGGGCGCTGGGCGAAGGCGCGTGGCCTGCCGCGGGTGGCGGGACATCGCCGTGGCGCCGATGCGGTACGGCGTGTGGTGCGCGGCGCCGGCGAACTCGGCATTCCCGTCCTGACCCTTTTCGCCTTCTCGACCGAGAATTGGACGCGCCCCGCCGATGAAGTGGCCGACCTGATGGGTCTGTTGCGGCACTACCTGCGCAGCGAGCTTGAGGAACTGCGCAAGAACGGGGCGCGGCTCCGGGTCGTCGGCGAGCGTGAAGGCCTGGCGGCCGACATCGTGCGCGACATTGCGGAAGCCGAGAACATGACGGCCGAAAACGCGCGCATCGACGTCAATATCTGCATCAACTACGGCTCGCGCGACGAGATCCTGCGCGCGACGCGCCGCCTGGCGCAGCGGGTCGCGGCGGGAGAGATCACCGTCGACAGCATCGACCAGAAGAGCTTCGAGCATGAGCTCCTGACGGCGGGCCTGCCGGACCCTGACCTCCTGATCCGGACCAGTGGCGAGCAGCGGATCAGCAATTTCCTGCTCTGGCAGTGCGCCTACTCGGAGCTGGTTTTCGTCGACACGCTGTGGCCGGACTTCGGCAAGGAACACCTGGAACAGGCGATTGTGGAGTTCCGTAGGCGTGAGCGGCGGTATGGCGGCGTCGGACGGTAGCGCCGCCCCGGCGGCGCGCGGCGGACGCTTCGCCGGTCTGCTGATCCGCGCGCTCTCGGCCGTCATCCTCGGGCCGCTGCTGCTCGCGGCGGTCTGGTATGGCTTTCCCTGGCTCGATCTCGTGGCGGCAATTGCCGCCCCCATCATGATCTTCGAATGGGCGCGCCTGACTCGTGGTGCGCCGGTCCTGCGAGTCCTTGCCTGGACATATGGCCTTGCGGCGCTCGTTGCGTTGCTGTGGCTGCGGCATCAGCCGGCGTTCGGGCGCGAGACCGTCCTGTGGGTTCTGGTTTGCATCTGGGCCACCGATATCGGCGCCTATTTCGTGGGCCGCACCGCCGGCGGGGCGAAGCTCGCGCCGCGCATCAGCCCTGGCAAGACCTGGTCAGGATTGATCGGCGGAATGGCGTGGGCCGCCGTCGCCAGTGCCGCAACCGGATATGCTTTCGGCTTGGGAGAGACCGTGCCTCTTGCGATTGCCGGAGCGGTCCTGGCCGTCGTCGGGCAGGGCGGAGATCTGCTGGAATCGGCAGCCAAGCGGCGGGCCGGCGTGAAGGACAGCGGCCACCTCATTCCCGGGCATGGTGGGTTGCTCGACCGCATCGACGGTTTGATGGCCGTGCTTGTTGCGGTGGCCGTCGCCCGGCTGATCGCGGGTAATTCGTGGCCCTGGACATGACCCGGTGGGCCGCGCCGTCCCCGGACAAGCCGCGCGGCGTCACGATCCTGGGCTCGACCGGCTCCGTCGGACAGAGCACGGTCGATCTCATCGCGCGTGACCCGGCGCGGTATCGCGTCGAGGCGCTCGTCGCCCGCAGCTCAGTGGAGTTGCTGGCGGAGCAGGCGAGGCGCTTGCGGGCGCGCCTCGCGGTGGTTGCCGACCCCGACTGCTACAAGGCGCTGAAGGCGGCGCTG
>CAIYWM010000768.1 GCA_903929895.1 uncultured Alphaproteobacteria bacterium | reverse complement strand
GACCAGCTACGCTCTCCATGGCTGCTCTCCTCTATAAGTGGGCCCTTGGGGCACCTCGCAGTGACCCCGCATTAGTTCCCTCTTGGAGAGCAGCCACTCAAGCCGCCCTTCATCCGCAATCACACCACCTCAGGACGACAGACGAGAATAGCCGTCGCGGCACAGCGTCTGGAGCTTCGCCAGAGAAAGCGCGTCGATGTCGAGGGCGGCCAACAGGTCGTTCTCAGCCGTGAAGTCGCGCCCGTACATCGCCGAGAAGAGGCTGACCCCGGCCTCGTGCAATGGCGTGGGAGAGCCGGCGAGCCGGCCGAGTTTCGCAGTCGGGACGAGGCCGAACGGCACGTCCTCGGTGACGTAGCGGCTGTCGGCGGTCGTCGGGCCGGCGCCGCTCTTGCCGAGGGCATGCATGGCCTGGTGCATCTCGTAGGCCGAGCCGAAGGGCACGCCGAACGACAGGTTGAGGTGCTGGAAGATCGTGCGGACCTCGAGGCCTAGCGCTGCGGCAACGGCGAGACGCTCGCGATCGAGTTCCTCCAGCAGGCGGCCGACCTTGGGCGTCACGTTCTCGGCCTGGCCCCAGGTCTCGGCGCGCTCCATGCGCGTCATGTTGCCGAGCGCGATGCCCATGTGAATCGTCGGATTGAGATTGCTGAGCGCGATGGCCAGCAGGTTCTGCCGATCGACGAAGCGGTCGCCGAACAGCGATTGGCAGAGGGCCAGCCCCTCGGCGCTGCGCGATGCGGGCAAGGTGGCGAGATCGACGGACTTGCGCACCGTGTTCACCTGGACCTTGGCCGGACCAGTCTGACGGCCGCTCACCAGCGTCGTGCCCCAGGCGACGATCGGCACCGTGATGCTGCGGGCAGCGAGTAGTTTTGAGAGGTACAGCGCGCCGAACGAGGCGTGCGAGCTGACGATTAACGTCTGTGCCGCCGTGACGTGCGGCGCGATCCGGTCGAAGACATGCTTGTGCCCGTAGGCCGGCAAGGCGATCAGGATCACCTCGGCACCGGCGACGAGCGACTCGGCGCTGGGGGCGACAGCCGGCTTGAACGATCCCTCGATCGCGCCGGCGGCAACGAGCGGCTCACCCGCGGCCAGCGCCCTGGTGCGTTCGCCGGAGGGCGACCACAGCGTCGCGGCATGCCCCGCCTGTTCGAGAAACGCCGCCATGCCGAACGCGATCGCGCCGGCGCCGACGATGCCAACCTGCATTGTTCAAAAATCCTGTTTCAGCCGGCCATCTTGCGATCGAGCCAGTCGCGCGTGCGGTAGAGCGCGCCGATCAGCGGCAGATAGAGCGAGGGATCGCCGTTGTAGAGCGGATGCTCGGGAAACTCGCGGCCGTCGAAGGCATTGACCGGCGCGTTGGAGCCGCCAGCGATCTTCTTCGCCGTCTGGGTGCCGAGATAGGTCATCATCGCGACGCCGCTGCCGTTGCAGGCCAGCAGGTAGTGCATGCCGTCGTCCTGGCCCATGTGCGACATCGAATCGAGCGCGAAGGCGACGTTGCCCGTCCACACATGGGTGATGCGGATGCCCTTCAGCTGAGGGAAGCGGTCGATCATGTACTGGTACAGGATCGGCGCACTCACTTCCGGCGGCGCGGCGGTGAAGCGGGCGCGGCCGCCGAAGATCATCTGCTTGCCGTCGGGCGAGGGCCGGTAATAGGTCAGCACGCGCTTGGTGTCGCCGATCGAGCGCTGCAGCGGAATGAGATCCGTCGCCGGCATCGGCAGCTCTTCGGTGGCGATG
>CAIYWM010000767.1 GCA_903929895.1 uncultured Alphaproteobacteria bacterium | reverse complement strand
TGGCCCAAGCCGGCCAGGCTTTGATACGCGAAATGGAATAATCCAGGCTATCAGCTTGCGGTTGGCATAGGCGCGCAGAAGACTATTCTGGCAGGTGACCGTCCGGTGTCATGTGCCCGGAGCGGTGGAGGAAACAACGTGCAGTTTGCATCCCGATCCTACTCGGCCGACAGCATCTCGGCGGTCCAGGAGCTCTATCATTCCAACGGCTGGACCGACGGTCTGCCCATCGTGCCGCCGACGCGCGAGGCGGTGGAAGCCTGCCTCGAATGGGTGATGATGCCGCCCGACCAGCTGATCGGCATCGAGCCGGTGCGCGGCCTCGCCATCACCGCCGAGAAGCTCGCGATCAACGCCGTGATGGCCGGTTGCCTGCCCATGCACTTCCCGGTCGTCGTGACGGCCTGGACCGCCATGATGCAGGAAGAGTTCCTGATGCATGGCGCGACGGCGAGCACCGGCGGCTGCGCGGTGCTGGTCATATTGAATGGACCGATCCGTCTCGAGATTGGCGCCAGCGGCTCGTTCAATGCGCTCGCCAATTCGGACCGGGCCACGGCGGTCATCGGCCGCGCCATCCGGCTTTGCCTGATCAACCTGCTGGACGACCGGCCGGGCGTGATCGACCGGTCGACTCTCGGCCATCCCGGCAAGTTCAGCTACTGCGTCGCCGAGGACGAGGAGGACACGACCTGGCTGCCGCTGGCCGAGCATCGCGGCGTGCCGAAGGGCGCGTCCTCCGTGACCGTGCTGGCGGCCGGCGCGCCGCGCCAGCTCATGAACGAATGGACCACGAAGCCCGAGGAGATCCTCGAGACCTTCGCGGCCGAGATGCGCGCCAACATGCGCCATTACTCGATCCATCCCGGCAACTACGCACTGATCATCCCCAAGCAGCTGCGCGAGCATCTGCAGGCGGGCGGCTGGACCAAGGCCGACATCGCGACCTTCATCCATGAACGCGCCCGCATCCACCGCCGCGAATGGGCCGATGTCGGCAAGGGCGCCGTCGTCCGCGACCGCGGCGACAGCGTCTACACGGCGATGGATTCGCCCGACCAGCTCCTGGTCGTGGCAGCGGGCGGACCGGCCGGCGGCTTCGGCGCCGTCATCCCGCCCTGGCTCGGCAACAAGAGCTATGCCGTGACGTTGCCGATCGGCGTCTGCGTCGATTGCGAACCGCCCAAGAAGTAGGAGGAATCACCATGTTCGAAGTTCTCGATCCCACACCGGGCACCGCCCCGCCGGCCGGCCAGCTCGCCCCGCGCCTCGACTCGCTGGAAGGCAAGACGATCGGCTTCATCTCCAACGGCAAGGAAGGCACCAAGGGCTTCTTCAGGCACCTCGACCAGATCCTGCGCGAGGAATACGGCGTCGCCAACGTGGTGAGCCGCACCAAGTCGAACTACAGCGCTCCGGCAGATCCCCACATCGTGGCGGAGATCAAGGGCTGGGATGCCGTCGTCTCCGGCCTGGGAGATTGAGGGAGCTGCTCATCGTGCAGTCTGCACGACTCAGTTACCGCTGAAAGACTTGAAGTTCCGGCGTTCAGCGTGATGACCACGCGGTTCGCGAGTGCCGCCGACATGATGAGCCGCGTGCTCGGCATGCCGGGCTATGCCTTTGCCCAGATCGGCCATCCGGTCAGCAGCGCGACCGACGACCAGCTCCGCGCCATGGCCCGCACGGCCATCGAGCAGGGCCTGGCGATGCTGGTCCGGCCCAAGGCCTGAATTCCCACTCGGCAACCCCGGACGACTTTCTGCGTTGTCCGGGGAACCATAAGGGAGTTTACGGCATGAAGCCGATGGCAATTCTGGGTGTTCTTCTGATCGCGATCGGCATTGCCGGCCTGGCGATCGACAACATCTCGTTCACCGAGCGCAAGACCATCGTCGATGCCGGCCCGCTGAAGATCACGGCCGACGAACAGCGCACCATTCCCATTCCGACCATTGCCGGCATCGTTGCCGTGATCGCGGGCGCCGGCCTCCTGTTCATGGGCCGTGCCGCGCGCGGCTGAGGCGAGATTCAAACTCTTCCCCTTTGCGGGCTTCGCAAAGGGGAAGTGCCCTCGTCTTACGAGGGCGATGGGGTCATGACCCCTCCGGCGCTACGCGCCACCTCCCCATTTGAATGGGGAGGTACGATCCTAGCCCAGCGGCCAGGTGAAGCGGATGTTGTTCTTTGCAAGTCCGTCGAGAACGACCTGCTGGCCGCCCGACTTCATCATCCATTCCAGCCGATGATCGCGGTATTCGCGTCGGATCTGTCCCGACGCGAGGCGCTCATGGGCGGTTGCCATGCCGGAGGCCGCGGCCTCGAACTCCTTGAAGGTGGCGGCAACCGACGGACGTTCGATGAGCCGGTCGCGCCACGTCGCCAGCGATGACCCCGGCGGCGTCCCCAACCCGTAGAAGAACGAGCGATTGAGGTACGGCGCCACGCTGAGATCGGCCCAGCCGAAGCTCTCGCCGTTGAACCACGGCCGGTCGCCGAGCTTGTCGGCCAGCCAGGCCTGCAACTGGGCGGTCTGGCGCGCCGCCGTGGCCTTCATCTTCTCCGCCTGCTCGCCCTCGGCGCGCTTGAACCAGCGGATCTCGCTCAGGCCCCAGTTCACCGCCTCGTAGAGCGTGTCGCAGAGATCCTCGATCATCCGCGCCTCGGCGCGGGCTGCCGGATCGCGCGGCAGCAGGGGCGGGGAGGGATACTTGTCTTCGAGGTATTCGAGGATGATCGTCGAATCGAAGATCCGAGCCTCGCCGTCGATCAGCGTCGGCACTTCGTTGCGCGGGCTGGCCGCGGCGAACGCTCCGCCGGCTGTCCCGGTGCCCAGCGCGGCCGGGGTCTCCACGGTGAAGTCGAGCCCCTTCTCGCGCAGCGCGATCTTCACCTTCTGGGCATAGGAGGAGAGCGGGTGTTCATAGAGCAGCATGGCGCTCACTTCGCTTGAGGGATCTCCATGCGGACCGCGATGGCGGCGCTGGCGATCACCGCCGGGTCGTTGTTCTCGGGATCGGCAATGTCGAGCCCGCCCTTGACCACCTTCACGGTGACGATGCCATGCGGCAGCGAGGCCTTCACCTTTTCGGCGTCGACCTTGTCGGGCTGCTGCACGCCGATCGTGACGTCGACGAACATGCCTGTCTTGGTGTCGACCTTGAGGGTCCGGATCATCGCGAGCGAGGACTGGTGCAGGGCATCCTGCACCGCGCGCAGGGCGGCCTAGGTGTAGTCGCCCCCGTGCAGATCGTTGCCGGTGCCGAGTTCGAGGATCACGCGCTTGGCGGTCATGGTCTTGGCTCCGCTTTACAGATCGAGACGGACGATGGCGGCCGCCTGGGCGATCACCGTCTTGTCCGTGCCGGCTTCGTTTTCGATCTCGAGGCCGCCCTCGACGACCTTCACCGTGCCGGTGCCGTGCGGCAGGACCGCCAGCACCTGGGCCGTGTCGACCTTGTCGGGCTGGGGCACGCCGATCAGGACCTCGACCACCATGTCGTCGCTCGACTTGCCGAGCGCCGTCGCGACGGTGAGCGAGTTGTGCCACAGCGCGTCACGCAGGGCGCGGACCGCGGCCTTGGTGTAGTCGCCGCCCCTTATGTCGGTGCCCATGCCGATCTCGAGGGCCACCTTCTTCAGCGCCATGACAATCTCCTGTTCAGGGCTTCGCGAGGCCGGCCTTGATGAGCAGCGGCTTCACTTCGCCATAATACTTCTCGGCGAAGGCGCGGAATTCGGCGGGGTTCTTGTCCCACGGGACCTGGATGAACTTCGCGAGATACTCGGTCACCTTCGGCTCGGCCGAGGCCTGCTTGAAGGCTTCGTGGAGCGTGTCGACGATGGCCGGCGGCATGCCCTTGGGGCCGAGCAGGCCGTACGGGCTCTGGCCCACCACGTTGACGCCGAGCTCGATCATTGTCGGGGTGTCGGGATAGCGAGGGATGCGCTTCTCGGTCGCGAACGCCAGGACGCGGCACTTGCCGTCGTCGACGAAGGGCGCCCACTGGGCGGCGTCGGCGATGAACTGGATCTCGCCGCTCATCAGCGCCTGCATCCATTCCGCGCCGCCCTTGTAGGGGACATGGGTGAACTTCGCGCCGGTGGCCTGCTCGACCTCGATCATCATGAGCTGGCCGGTGCCGCCCACGCCCGAGGTGCCGTAATTGTACTTGTCGGGGTCCTTCTTGCCGGCCGCAATCATGTCCTGGAACGTCTTCCAGGGAGAATCGGAGCGCACGACGATGCCCATCGTGTAGCCCGACAGGCCGGTGATGTAGGTGAAGTCGGTCAGCGGGTTCCAGCTGGTCTGCTGGTAGTGAGGATAGCGCAGCGTGTTGATGCTCATGACGGCCAGCGTGTAGCCATCGGGCTTGGCATTGAGCAGCATGGCCGGGGCCAGCGTGCCGGCGGCGCCCGGCTTGACGTCGATGATGATCTGCTGGCCCAGGATCTTGCCCACGGCCTCGGCCAGCAGGCGCATGTGCACGTCGGTGACACCGCCCGCGGCGAAGGGATTGTAGATCGTGATCGGCTTCTCGGGCTTCCAGCGGGGCTGGGCGCGGGCGATCCCCGGGGCGATCATCGGAGCGGTGAGTGCCGTCGCGCCGGCCAGGGCGGCAAAGCGGCGGCGGTTGATCGAGACCGGCTGGGACATGAACGCTCCTCCTGTTTCTCTCTTGTCGGTCGTGCACACGACGAAACGGCTGCACGAGGCAGCCGTCCGTTCGTTCCATAGCGTTTCGGCGAAGGCGCGTTAAGCCCTACTTCCGGCGCGCGGCGTCGATGCTCCACGGGCCCGGGCCGGCCGCGGCGAGATACAGGAAGACGAAGCAGTAGAGGGCGGCGAGCTCGCCCCGGTTGAGGATCGGAAAGAAGCCCATCGGCGCGTGGACCATGAAGTAGGCGACGGCCGTCATGCCGGATGCGATGAAGGCGGCCGGACGGCTGAAGAGGCCGATGACCAGCAGGATGCCGCAGACGAACTCGATCATGCCCGCATAGCCCGGCATCGACATGAGCGTGAAATTCGGCGGAACGGCGCCGGCGGGAAACGCCAGCAGCTTGGCAGTGCCGTGCTGGAGGAAGAGAAGCCCGCTCATAATGCGCACGATACTGAGCAGGCGCGGCGCCCAGGCCGCGCCGAGTGCGTCGAAATTCATGGCAGTACTTCTCCAAACAGAATGCGGGGCTCCATCCTGAAGGCGGCTCGATATTCCGACAAGCGACACATTGGTGACCGGGTTACCAACCCGTCAGTAAAGCTGTCACCAGCGCGGAAGAAGAAGGTTCGCTCCGACTCAGGCGATCAGGCTCGGCGGGCCCGACGGATGCGGGACGGGCGTCGGGTGATCCTCCGGCATCGGCATATCCGGCTGCGCCGGCATCTCCGGCGGCACGGGATCTATCTTGCCGGGTGTGGGCGGCACGGCGGGAATCTCACGTGGCGGGTCGGCGGCCTGGAACGTCATCGATCTCTCCTGTTCGTTCGCGCAAATGCCAAAACGAATGCCCGCCGTTAGGCGGGCATTCGGCGTTCCGGGGCCAGGTTCTAGCGGTCCTGGTTCTGCGGCTGCGGGCGCTGACCCGGCTGGCCCGGCTGGTTGGGCTGCTGGTTCTGCTTCTGCTGCTGCTCGCGCTGGACCTGCTCGCGCTGCTGGCGATCGCGATCCTGCTGCTGCGACGGATTCTGCTTCTGGTCGTTCATGGCGTTTCTCCATGTTCGCCGCGATCGCCGGAATGACGATCGCTGCTTACCAAACGCCTCCGTCGGGACAGGAGTTGCACGTCCCGCCGTTTCTTGCGGAGCCGGAACTCGAACGAGAATCACGCATTTGCAGCAAATCTTCATGCAGCCCGTCGTGCAGAGAGTGCGGTCGCAGCCGCGGTGTCACGACGGGGGTAGCATCCTATTTCTCCGGCACTTTACCGATGCGCTCGACAGCGACTTTCAGTCGTGCGGCATCCTTGTCGAGGAAGGTCTTGAAGTCCGGCGCGTCGAGATAGGCGATCGGAGTTTCGACCTTGGCCATCGCCTCCTTGAACTCCGGATCTTCGACGGTGCGACGCACCGCGTCCCGCAGCGTCATGAGGATCGGCGAGGGCGTGGCCGCGGGCGCGAAGAGCCCCGACCAGATGTAGAAGGTGGCGTCGTAGCCGAGCTCCTTCATGCTCGGCACGTCCGGCAGCGAGGCCAGCCGCTTGTCGCCCCACACCGCGAGCGCCCGCATCTTGCCGGCCTTGATCTGGCCGATGGCCGCCGACGGACCCGAGGCCAGCGCATCGATCTGGCCGCCGAGCAGCGCCGCGACCGCGGGGCCGCCGCCCTGGTAGGGAATATGGAACAGCTTGATGCCCGCGGCGTCGGTGAAGATCTCCATCGCCACGTGCAGCGTGCCGTACACGCCCGAGGAGCCGTAGTTGATCGTTCCGGGCTTGGCCTTCGCGGCCTCGACCAGATCCTTCAACGTCTTGTAGGGACCGTCCTCCCGCACGACCAGGACCGTGGGGTCGGCGCTGATCAGGGCGATCGGCGCGAACTGGTCGAGTTCGTAGGCCGGCGCGCGGCCCTGCAGGCGATCGGCCACCGGCAGGACCGAGATCGACGACAGAGCCATCAGGACCGTGTAGCCGTCTGGCGCTGAGCGTGCGGCCTGTGCCGTGCCCACCGAACCGCCGGCGCCGCCCTTGTTCTGCACGATCACCGACTGTTTGAGCAGCTTGCCCATGACATGCGCCGTGGGCCGGCCGGTGATGTCGGCCACGCCGCCGGGCGGGAAGGGCACGATCATGGTGATCGGCCGCGACGGATAGGCCTCCTGGGCGTGGAGCGGAAGGCCGAGCGGCAGCATCGCCGCGCCGGCCAGAAGGGTACGCCGCTTCATCGTTTCCTCCATTCAAGTCTTGGTTGGTTACTTGCCCTTGGAGCCTGCCTTGGCTGCTCCGCTGCGCGTGCCGGGATAGGTCGCGGTGAAGCCGAAGAGGGTCGAGAGCGCGTCGGGGACCATGATCTTGTCGAGGTCCCCCAGGCCCGCGGTCTTGGCAGGCTTCAGGCCCAGCACCAGCGGCCCCCTGGGGGCCTTCCAGTCGCCGACGAAGGAGGCGAGGGCGTCGAGCGCCTTCAGCGTCTCGCCGGTCTGGGCCTGGGCGAAGCCGGCCAGCGCGTCGAGCGCGGTCGTGATCAGTTCCCCGGGCTTGATGCCTTCCTCGCTGGCAAGGGCGGGGACCAGCTTGTCCAGCAGCTGCTTGTCGTCGATCGTGAGGGAGGCGCTGCGCAGCCGGCCCTCGTCCTTGGCGGTGTCCATGTCGCTGTCGTCGCTCACCCCGTCCACGATCATCGACAGGACAAAGCGGGCCTGGCCGCGCAAAGTCACTTCCAGCATGTTGAGCGTCAGCACCTT
>CAIYWM010000766.1 GCA_903929895.1 uncultured Alphaproteobacteria bacterium | reverse complement strand
TGGGCCCAGACGCTGGGAATGGCCTTCTCGGTGATGCTCTGGATGCCGAGCTGGGGCGGCATGATCAACGGCCTGATGACGCTGTCGGGCGCGTGGGACAAGCTCCGCACCGACCCGGGCCTGCGCTTCTCCGTGACCGCCGTCGGCTTCTACGGGATGGCGACCTTCGAGGGGCCGGTCATGTCCATCAAGGCCGTCAACTCGCTCAGCCACTACACCGACTGGACGATCGGCCACGTGCACTCCGGTGCGCTGGGCTGGGTCGCGTTCATCGTGTTCGGCACGCTCTACTACCTGGTCCCGAAGATGTGGAACCGCCCGGCCATGTGGTCGACGCGCCTCATCAGCTGGCACTACTGGATCGCGACCATCGGTATCGTTCTCTACATCACGGCGATGTGGGTGAGCGGCATCATGCAGGGCCTGATGTGGCGCGCTTACGACGAGCTCGGGTTCCTCCAGTACTCGTTCGTGGAGACCGTCGCGGCCATGCATCCCTTCTACCTGATCCGTCTGCTGGGGGGCGTCTGCTTCCTGAGCGGCGGTCTGATCATGGCCTACAACATGTGGCGAACCATCCGCACCGAAACGGAGACGTTCGCCACCCAGACCCAACCGGCACTCGCGGCGTAAGAGGAGTTTTCGAATGTTCATCCGCCACGAGACGATCGAGAAGAACGTCATCCTGATGCTCGTCCTGACGCTGATCACAGTATCGATCGGCGGCCTGGTGCAGATCATCCCCCTGTTCACCGTCGAAACGACGATCGAGCGCGTCGACGGTGTCCGTCCGTACACGCCGCTCGAGCTGCTGGGCCGCAACATCTATATCCGCGAAGGCTGCTACCTCTGTCACAGCCAGCAGATCCGTCCCTTCAAGGACGAGGTCGAGCGCTATGGCCATTACAGCCTCGCGGCCGAGAGCATGTACGACAAGCCCTTCCAGTGGGGCTCCAAGCGCACGGGACCGGATCTCGCGCGCGTCGGCGGCCGCTACTCGAACGACTGGCACGTCGCCCATCTGGTGTCGCCGCGCGCCGTCGTGCCCGAGAGCGTGATGCCGGCCTATCCCTTCATCGCGAACCGGCCGCTCGACTATTCCGACATCGGCCAGCATCTCCGCACACTGCGTAGCGTCGGCACGCCCTACACCGACGACATGATCGCCAACGCGCGCGCCGATCTCGAGGCCCAGGTCGATCCGGACCGCGATCCGACGGCCATGCAGAAGCGCTATCCCCGCGCGCCGGTCGCCAAGTTCAACGGCGAAACGACCACGATCACCGAGATGGATGCGCTGGTCGCCTACCTGCAGATGCTGGGCACGCTGGTGCAGTTCGGCGACATCCCGCCCGACCGGCTCAAGCAATAGAGAGGAGCCCGCCATGACCCTCGAAAGCCTGCACGAGTTCCTCGCCTCTTTCTGGACGGTCTGGGCCGTCATCATCTTTCTTCTGATCGTCTTCTGGGCCCTGCGGCCACGCAACAGGAAGCGTTTCGAGAAAGACGCCCGGATCCCCCTCGACGACGACCGCTGAAGGACTGGCCATGCCAACCAAGATCGAGAAAGACACACTGTCCGGCCAGAACACGACTGGCCACGAGTGGGACGGCGTCAAGGAGCTGAACACGCCGCTGCCGACATGGTGGGTCTATACCTTCTACGCCACCATCGTCTTCGCCGTCGTTTATTGCGCCCTGTATCCGTCCGTGCCGTGGCTCACCGGCCATACCCAGGGCCTGCTGGGCTACTCGAGCCGCGCCGAGCTGCGCCAGGAGCTCAGTGCCCAGGCGAAGGAGCGCGCCGGCTTCGTCGACCGCATCCGCGCCGCCTCGCTGGCCGACATCCGCAAGGATCCGGAACTCTTCAACTTCGCCATGGCGGGCGGCCGCTCGGCCTTCCAGACCAACTGCATGCAGTGCCATGGCGCCGGCGGCGGCGGCAGCACCGGCTTCCCCAACCTGGTGGACGACGACTGGATCTGGGGCGGCAGCATCGACCAGATCTACGCCACCATCCAACACGGGATCCGCAACACCGACGACAAGTCCCGCCAGTCGATGATGCCGCGCTTCGGCGTCGACGGGCTGCTCACCGGCGCGCAGGTGGCCGCTGTGACCGACTACGTGCTCAGCCTGTCGGGCAAGGCGAAAGCGACGCCCGAAGGCGCGAAGATCTACGAGGAGCAGTGCGTCGCCTGCCACAAGGCGGGCGGCAAGGGCGACCAGGAACTGGGCGCGCCCAACCTCGCCGACGGGATCTGGCTCTACGGCGGCAGCCGCGACGCCGTCTACCGCTCGATCTTCTACGCGCGCAACGGCAGCATGCCGGCGTGGAGCGGCCGCCTCGACGAGGCGACCATGAAGATGCTGGCGGTCTACGTCCACGCGCTGGGCGGCGACCGCTAGGAGCGATGCGGGTCGAACGATGGCTTCCCCCGCCCGACAGGCCGACAGGGCCACGCCACGGCCGCCGACGCCGGAGCCGCCGCCACTCTATGCCCCGCGCGCCAGGGTCTATCCTCGCGCCATCGCGGGAAAGTGGCGGCAGATCAAGTGGGCCACGCTGGTCGTGCTTCTCGGCCTCTACTATGTCGTGCCGTGGCTGCGCTGGGATCGCGGACCCGGCGCCCCTTCGCAGGCCATCCTGATCGATCTCGACCATCGTCGCGGCTGGTTCTTCGACGTCGTCATATGGCCGCAGGAAATCTACTTCGTCACGGGCTTCCTGATCCTGGGCGCGTTCGGCCTGTTCTTCGCCTCGTCGCTGTTTGGCCGGGTCTGGTGCGGCTTCACCTGCCCGCAGACCGTCTGGACGGACCTCTTCATGTGGGTCGAGCGCCTGATCGAGGGCGACCGCAACGAGCGCATGCGGCTCGACCGCCAGCCGATGTCGGCGGGCAAGGCCGTGCGCAAGACGCTGAAGCACACCGCCTGGCTGGTCATCGCCGCCGCCACCGGCGGCGCCTGGGTCT
>CAIYWM010000765.1 GCA_903929895.1 uncultured Alphaproteobacteria bacterium | reverse complement strand
GCCCGCCGATGCCGGAGCCGATCATGACGCCGGTCCGGTTGAGACCCTCCTCGTCCTGCGGCATCCACCCGGAATCCTCGACCGCCTGCTGGGCGGCCGCGATTCCGAAGATGATGAACTTGTCGAGCTTCCGCTGCTCCTTCGGCGCAAGGTAGTCGTCCACGTTGAAGTGGCCGTTTGCCTTGTCGCCCTGGGGCACTTCACCCGCGATCTTGGTCGCGAGGTCCGAAGTATCGAAAGCCTGGATCGACCGGATGCCGGACTCCGCCGCCATGAGGCGGCGCCAGTTCGTGTCGACGCCGTCACCCAACGGCGTCACCATACCCATGCCGGTTACGACAACACGCCTCATCGTCCGCCCTTCCTCGTCCAGGAACCGGTGAGGATCAGGACTTCGCGGTGCCCTTGATGAAGCCGATGGCGTCGCCGACGGTCTGGATCTTCTCCGCGGCGTCGTCGGGAATCTCGATGCCGAATTCTTCCTCGAACGCCATCACCAGCTCGACCGTGTCGAGGCTGTCCGCGCCCAGATCGTCGATGAACTTGGCCTCTTCCTTGACCTGCGCGGCCTCGACGCCGAGATGCTCGACGACGATCTTCTTAACGCGCTCGGCAATATCGCTCATTGTCTTGTCCTTCCCGTGTATCCAACAAATTCCGGTCGCCAGGGGGTTGGCGAATGCCGGGCTCTTAACATAGCTCCCGTGCCATTGGCTAGGTCCGAAAAGCCCACAGAATCAGGCACTTGTAGGCCTGAGCCTCAGATCATGGCCATCCCGCCGTTGATGTGCAGCGTCTGACCTGTGACGTAGGCGGCCTCGTCGCTGGCGAGATAGACCACGCCGGCCGCAATCTCCTCCGGCGTACCGAGCCGGTCGGCAGGAACACGCCCCAGAATGGCTTTTTTCTGGTCGTCGGTCAGCACGTCGGTCATCGGCGTGGCGATGAAGCCGGGCGCCAGGCAATTCACGGTGATGCCCCGCGACGCCAGCTCCTGTGCCAGCGACTTCGACATGCCGATCAGGCCGGCCTTGGCGGCCGCATAGTTTGCCTGCCCCGGATTGCCGGTGACGCCCACGATCGAGGTGATGTTGATGACCCGGCCGAAGCGCCGCTTCATCATCCCGCGCATCGTCGCGCGGGTCAGGCGAAAGGTCCCGGTCAGGTTGACCTGCAGGACCTTCTCCCATTCCTCGTCCTTCATGCGCATCGAAATGTTGTCGCGCGTGATACCGGCATTGTTCACGAGGATGTCGAGCTTGCCGCCCATCGCGGCTTCCGCCTCCTTGGCGAGCCGGTCGATGTCGGCGGCATCGTCCATCCTGGCCGCGACGACGTGCGCACGGTCGCCGAGCGAGGCCTTGAGCACTTCCAGCGCCTCGGCGCGGGTGCCCGACAGGGTGACGGTCGCGCCCTGCTTGTGCAGCGCACGCGCGATCGCGCCGCCGATGCCACCGGACGCCCCGGTAACGAGAGCTGCCTTGCCGGTCAGATCGAACATGGCACTCTCTCCTTATGCCGTCTTCAGGAAGGCTTCGATGTCGGACGGCGCGTTCAGTGCCAGGCCAGTCATGTCCTTGTCGATGCGCTTCACCAGCCCCGACAGGACCTTGCCGGTACCG
>CAIYWM010000764.1 GCA_903929895.1 uncultured Alphaproteobacteria bacterium | reverse complement strand
GTCAACGATAGCGTCCGCTGCCGGCGCGCCGACGGGTCCGCCAGGCGTCTCGCCCGGATCGTCCTTGATATGCATGCTACTCCTGCCCCGCATGGCAACGTCGCCGGAGCGCGGGCGTTCCTCCCCGACACGCGCGACGCTCAGAGGCGCAAGCGAGGTCTCCAAATGGCACCCGGTTTCAACGCTTCGGACGAAGCCTCGCCTCCGCTGGCCGAGAAAGACGAAATACGTGTGCTCACCGCGGGAACCTGGGTCGGCCTGGGTTCCGGGATCCTCGTCGTCGCCGCCGGTTTCGTTTGGACGATCCTGTAGCGAGCCCCCTCCCGGCGAGGTAACCTCCAGACAACACGGAGGAATTTCATGGCGAAGTTCGGCATTGGTCAGTCGGTACGCCGGGTCGAGGACCCGCGGCTCCTCACCGGCGGTGGTCGCTATACGGACGATACCAAGCTCTCGGCTCCGGCTGCCCGGGCCTATGTCCTGCGCTCTCCACACGCGCACGCCGACATCAAGGGGATCGACCCGGCAGCTGCAAAGAAGGCCCCCGGCGTGCTGCTGGTCCTGACCGGCGAAGACGTGAAGAAGGCCGGCTACGGCGACCTGCCCTGCCTGGTGCCTGTTACCAACCGTGACGGCACGCCCCGCGGTGAGACGCCCCGGCCGATGCTCGCCCAGGGCCGCGTCCGCCATGTCGGCGACCCGGTGGCCCTCGTGGTGGCCGAGACGCTGGAACAGGCGAAGGATGCGGCCGAGCTCATCGAGGTCGATTACGAAGCGCGTCCCCACACCGTCGGCACTTTCGAATCGGCCCAGCCGGGCGCGCCGCTGGTTCATGACCACATCAAGGGCAACCTCGTCTTCGACTGGGAGATGGGCGACCGCGCGCGCACCGAAGCTGCTTTTGCCAAAGCTGATCGTGTCGTGAAGCTCGAGATCGTGAACAACCGCCTGGTCGTCAACTCGATGGAACCGCGCGGCGCCATCTGCGAATACGACCCCGCCGACGACCGTTCGACGCTGTGGGTGTCCTCCCAGGGCGTCAGCGTCATCCGTCCCGTGGTCGCCGACATGATCCTGAAGATCGGCCAGCCCAAGCTGCGCGTGCGCACCGGCGACGTGGGCGGCGGATTCGGCATGAAGATCTTCGTGCACCCCGAATATCCGCTGGTGGTTTGGGCCAGCCGCGAGCTCAAGCGCACGGTGAAGTGGATTCCCGACCGCCAGGAAGCCTTCCTGTCCGACGTGCAGGGCCGCGACCATGTCTCGCTGGCCGAGATGGCGCTCGACAAGGATTGCAAGTTCCTGGGCCTCCGGGTCACGACCCATGCGGCACTCGGCGCCTATCTCAGCCATTTCGGCGCATTCATCCCGACGATGGCGGGCAGCGGCATGCTGGCCGGCCTCTACCAGACCCCCGCGATATACGTGAACGTGAAGGGCGTGATGACCAACACCGTGCCGACCGATGCCTATCGCGGCGCCGGCCGGCCCGAGGCCGCCTATCTGCTGGAGCGCTTCGTCGACCATATCGGCCGCGAGACCGGCCTCGGCCCGGCGGAGATCCGCAAGCGCAACCTCGTGAAGCCGAACCAGATTCCCTGGAATACCGCCTTGGGCGACACGTTCGATTCTGGCGACTTCGACACCGTCATGCTGAAGGGGATGGAGAAGGCCGATTGGAATGGCTTCCCGGCTCGACGCGCCGCCTCGCTCGCGAAGGGCAAATGGCGCGGCATCGGCATGGCCACCTATGTCGAGAAGTGCTCGGGCGGCGCGCCGGAAAGCGCCATCGCCGAGTTCAACGAGGACGATACGATCACAGTCTTCGTCGGCGTCCAGACCAACGGCCAGGGCCATGAGACCGCCTTCACCCAGATCATGTCGGCCCGCCTCGGGGTCGATGCCGATCGCATCCGCATCGTGCAGGGCGATTCGGACTTCACGCCCGAGGGCATGACCGGCGGCAGCCGTTCGATCCCGGTGGCGGGTGCTGCCGTGCTGGGCGTCAGCGACAACATCATCGAGAAGGGCAAACTGGTCGCCGCCTCGGCGATGGAAGCCGCGGTCGGCGACATCGAATATGCCGATGCGACCTTCCGCATCGTCGGCACCGACCGCACGATGAGCCTGTTCGACGTGGCACGCGCCGCACGCGATCCCAAGCACCTGCCGGAAGGCGGCAAGCCCGGGCTGGACGACGCCTTCACACGCACGCCGCAGGCGGCGACCTTCCCCAACGGCTGCCATATCTGCGAACTCGAGATCGATCCCGACACCGGCACGCTCGAGATCCTGAACTACTCGATCATGGACGATTTCGGCACGGCCCTTAATCCAATGCTGCTGCAGGGCCAGGTCCATGGCGGTGTCGGCCAGGGAGTCGGCCAGGCCCTGACCGAGAAGACGATCTACGATCCCGACTCGGGCCAGCTCATGAGCGGTTCGTTCATGGACTATGCCCTGCCCCGCGCCGACGTCGTGCCGCATGTGAAGTTCGACATGCACAACAGCCTCTGCACGACCAATCCGCTCGGCGTAAAGGGGGCGGGCGAGGCCGGCGCCATCGGTGCGCCCCCCTCCGTCATCAATGCGATCGTCGATGCGATCCATCCGCACACCGGCCTGAATCATATCGACATGCCGGTCACGGCGTCGTCCTTGTGGGCAGCCATCGATGCCCATCGAACCAGGAAAGCAGCGTAGCGAGTTATGACCGAGAACAAGAACGATCCCACCCTCGCCGCCGCGCTTGCCGATTCGGTGAAGGCGATCGACGCGGACTACACGGAAGAGATGCGGGAACTGCGCGCGCTCTTCGAAGAGGCACGCCTGGAAGCGGAGAAAGACGAGCCGAGCGACGTAAAGCTGAAGGCGCTGCTCAACGATGCCAACGAAATGGCGCGCACCTTTGCCACGCTCGACCCCGCCTGGGGAGCCGTGCAGCGCGTGGCGCGGATGTTCGGGATTCTCTGAAGTCGGTCAGTTCGCGTTGCGGCGCCGCTCCAGGGCGCGACGGATGGTCCTGTTTGCCTTCGCGTCGACATAGAAGGCGCGCTCGCTGCGGTAAGTCTCGTAGCGCGCGATCTCGATAGCGCCGACGGCCGCCGCGAGGCGATCGGCGTCGATCTTGCGCTCGAACGCGCAATGGATGGCCGGCCCGCATTCATCCTCCACCGTCCGCACTGAATAGCGCCCCTGCGGCGGG
>CAIYWM010000763.1 GCA_903929895.1 uncultured Alphaproteobacteria bacterium | reverse complement strand
GGGCGGGCCGCGTCGTGGATGGCGACGAACTCCGGCGCCGTAGCGGCCAAGGCTTCGAGGCCGTGCAGTACGGACTGCTGGCGGCTGCTACCGCCCGGCACCGGCGCGGGCAGGCTGAGCCCGCGTGTCGCCGCCTCGTATCGGCCGTCATCTCCCGAACCGATCACCACAATAACTCGGTCGACGGCAGGCGTGGCCTGAAAGGCAGCAATGGTCCGACGCAGGACGGGCTCGCCGTCCAGAAGCGCATATTGCTTGGGCAGTGGGCCGCCGAAGCGGCTGCCGCGGCCGGCCGCGACGATCAGGGCGGTGACTCTACGCACAATGGGCAATCTAGCAGGCTTTGGCGGGCCGGTACTTCCGGCTCTTGCGCTGGCCGACGGGACCCGCTATTGCTCGCTTAATTATTGTGCACTGCACAAGATGCCTAATAACTGAACAAAGAATGCAAAACGCACACAGCCTCAAGCCCATCGACATCGGCCCCGTTCGTATCGAGGACCCCGTCATCCTGGCGCCGCTATCGGGCGTCAGCGACATGCCCTTCCGCCAGATGGTGAAGCGTCGCGGGGCAGGGCTCGTCGTTTCCGAGATGATCGCCTCCGCTGCGATGGTCCGCGAAAACCGCAAGACGCTGATGATGGCCAAGACCACGCCGGAAGAGTTTCCGATGTCGGTCCAACTCGCGGGCTGCGAGCCCGAGGTCATGGCCGAGGCCGCCAAGCTCAATGAGGATCGCGGCGCGGCGATCATCGACATCAATTTCGGCTGCCCGGTGAAGAAGGTGGTGAACGGGCACGCCGGTTCGTCGCTGATGCGCGACGAGGTCCATGCCGCGAAGATCCTCGAAGCGACGGTCAAGGCGGTAAAGCTGCCGGTCACGCTCAAGATGCGGACCGGCTGGGATTCGACCAACCGCAACGCCCCGAACCTCGCGCGCATCGCCGAGGCGTGCGGCATCAGGATGCTGACGGTGCATGGCCGCACCCGCTGCGACTTCTACGAGGGTCACGCCGACTGGGCCTTCGTCCGCACCGTCAAGGCGGTCACCAAGCTGCCGGTCATCGTCAACGGCGACATCAACACGCTCGACGACGTCGACAAGGCGCTGGAGCAGTCGGGTGCCGACGGCATCATGATCGGTCGCGGCGCCTATGGTCGCCCGTGGTTCCTCGCCCAGGCGATCCACTACCTGCGGACCGGCGAGCGTCTGCGCGATCCCTCGATCGCCGAGCAGTATGCGACGGTGCGCACGCATTTCGAGGCGATGCTCGAACATTACGGTCTGGAAACGGGCGTACGCATGGCCCGCAAGCATCTCGGCTGGTATTCCAAGGGCCTTCCGGCCTCGGCCGATTTTCGGGCGGCGCTCAACCGCGAAACCGACGCCGGCAAGGTGCGGAGCATGCTGGCTTCGTTCTTCCTGCCGGCCGCGGAGCGACAGGCAGCCTGATGTCCCTGCGCCCTCTCAAACGGAACGGCATGAGCGATCAGTTTCCGACGGCTCTCCTCGATTCGATCTCGGAAGCGATCATCGTCGTCGATGCGAACGGCCTGATGCACTACGCCAACCTCTCGGCCGAGCAGTTCTTCGGCGTCGGCCGGGCCCGCCTGGTCGGTCATCCGCTGAGTGAGTTCGTTCCCGAGGACACGCCGCTCTTCTCCCTGATGGAGCAGGTCCTGGCTACCGGCGGCGCGGTCGCCGAGAACGGCGTGACGCTCGCGTCGCCGCGCATCGGCACGCGTTTCTGCGCGCTTCGCCTCTCGCCGATCGTCGACAGCGAAGGTCTGGTCGCGGTTTCTCTGGTCGAGCAGACAATCGCCCGCAGCATCGACCGGCAGCTCTCGCATCGCAGCGCCGCCCGCTCGGTGAGCGCGCTCGCCGCGATGCTGGCGCACGAGGTCAAAAACCCGCTGTCCGGCATCCGCGGCGCCGCCCAGCTCCTCGAACAGTCGGTGCCGGATTCCGAGCGCGAGCTGACCGAACTGATCTGCGAGGAGACCGACCGCATCGTGGCGCTGGTCGACCGCATGGAGGCCTTCGCCGATGGCCGCCCCATCGAACGCGGGCCGATCAACATCCACCAGGTCCTGAACCACGTCCGCCGCCTGTCGCAGAATGGCTTCGGCAAGGGCGTGCGTTTCATCGAAACCTACGATCCGTCGCAGCCGGACGAGCACGGCGACCGCGACCAGCTCATCCAGGTGTTCCTGAACCTGGTGAAGAATGCCTGCGAAGCCCCGGGCGACGTCGAGCGCGAGATCGAACTCTCGACCGCCTACCGCCATGGCCTGCGCCTGGCCGTGCCCGGGCAACAGACGAGGGTGAACCTGCCGCTGGTCGTTTCCGTGCGCGACAACGGCCGCGGCGTATCGGACGAGATCCGCAGTCACCTTTTCGACGCCTTCGTGACCAACAAGCCGACGGGAACCGGCCTGGGTCTTGCTTTGGTTGCGAAGATCATCAACGACCACGGCGGCGCGATCGAATTCGATAGCGAGCCAGGTCGCACATCATTCAGGGTCATGTTGCCGCTTCAATTTCCCCAGGCCACGCCATGAGCGAAGGCACCACCATTCTCGTCGCCGATGACGACCGCGCCATTCGCACGGTCCTGCACCAGGCGCTCGGCCGGCAGGGCCATACGGTCCGCAGTACCGGCACCGCCGCCACGCTCTGGCAATGGGTCCAGGAAGGCGAGGGCCAGCTGGTCATCACCGACGTGGTGATGCCGGACGAGAACGGCCTCGATCTTGTCCCGCGTATCCGCAAGCTTCGCCCGGACCTGCGCATCATCGTCATGAGCGCACAGTCGACGCTGCTCACGGCCGTGCGCGCGACAGAGCGCGGCGCGTTCGAATACCTGCCCAAGCCGTTCGACCTGAACGAGCTGATTTCGGTCGTGAACCGGGCGCTGTCGGCGCCGGCCGCTTCGATGGCTCGCGCACCATCTCTGCCGGAAGAGGGCGAGCGCCTGCCGCTGATTGGCCGGTCGCCCGCGATGCAGGAAATCTACCGCTCGCTCGCCCGCCTGATGGCGACGGACCTCACGGTGATGGTCACGGGCGAGTCGGGGGCCGGCAAGGAACTGGTCGCGCGTGCGCTGCACGACTACGGCAAGCGCCGGAAGGGGCCGTTCATCGCGCTCAACATGGCCGCGATCCCTCGCGAGCTGATCGAAAGCGAGCTGTTCGGCCATGAGCGCGGCGCCTTCACCGGTGCGGTTCAGCGGTCGGCGGGCAAGTTCGAGCAGGCTTCGGGGGGCACGCTGTTCCTCGACGAGATCGGCGACATGCCGCCCGAGGCCCAGACCCGCCTGCTGCGCGTGCTGCAGGAAGGCGAATACATGACGGTCGGCGGCCGCACGCCGATCAAGGCCAATGTGCGAATCGTGGCCGCGACCCATCGCGACCTGCGTCGCCTGATCCAACAGGGCCTGTTCCGTGAGGATCTGTTCTATCGCCTCAACGTCGTGCCGATCCGCCTGCCGCCGCTGCGCGAGCGTCTCGACGACATTCCCGAACTGGCTAACCACTATCTGCAGATGGCCACCGCCGACGGCTTGCCGACAAAGGTCCTGTCGCCGGAGGCGATGGCGCGGCTGAAGCAGCATCGCTGGCCGGGCAATGTGCGCGAACTCGTGAACCTGGTTCGCCGCCTGTCCGCGCTCTATTCCGAGGAAATCATCGGCGTCGAGACGATCGAGAGCGAACTCGCAGACGCCGTGTCGGCGATCGATCACGGGCCGTCGTCGTCGGAGACGGGTGAGGACATTTCCCTGGCCGACGCCGTCGACCGCCACCTGCAGTCGCTGTTCGCCGCGCATGGCGACCGGCTTCCGCCGGACGGCATGTACGATCGTGTCATTTCCGAGGTCGAGCGGCCGTTGCTCGCCCTGGCGCTGGGGGCTACACGCGGGAATCAGTTGCGCGCGGCCCGGCTTCTGGGGCTCAATCGCAACACGTTGCGCAAGAAGATAAAGGACCTCGACGTCCCCGTGGTTCGCACGCCGCAGGTTCGCCGAGGCGGGTGATATCGTGACAGCTGCGCTGGGCGGTTCACGCTTGGGCGACAAGATGAGCGCGGTGCTGCGCAGCCTCGGGGGCCGCGTCGCCGCCGTCTCGTTGGCCATCCTCGCCATGGCTGCAGGCGGCGCGACCTATGCGTGGCTCGCTGGCTTCGTGCCGGAGTCGTTCGGCACGCGCGGCTGGATGACGGGCCTGCTGGTGGCCGATCTGGTCATCGCGATCGCCCTGGTCTCCGTGGTTGCCGTTCGCCTGACCCAGCTCTGGCTCGACCGCAGGCGCGGCGCCGCAGGCTCGCGCCTGCATATGCGGCTGGT
>CAIYWM010000762.1 GCA_903929895.1 uncultured Alphaproteobacteria bacterium | reverse complement strand
GTCATGGGCATTGAGACGCTTATGACCCCTCCGTCGGCGTAAGACGCCGACACCTCCCCCTTTGAATGGGGAGGCGGGCTTCTACACCCGCTTCGCGTCGGCGCGCGCATAGGTCGCGACGGCGCGATCGACCAGGGTCTTGCGGTCGATCTTGTTGGTTCCCGCGAGCGGCATCTCGTCGACGAACCAGACCGCACGCGGATGGGCGTAGGCCGGGCCGTTGTCGAGGGCGAAGCGGCGCAGTGCTTCCTCGGTCGGTGACGTGCCTGGTTTTGCAACGACGAAGGCGACGGGGAGCTGGTACTTGATCTCGTCCGGCACCGGCACGACGCAGGCCTGGGCCACGTCGGGATGCTGGCCCAGCAGCTTCTCGACCTCGCCGGGATAGACGTTCTCGCCGCCGCACTGGAACATGTCGTCGGCGCGGCCGACGAAGAAGACGAAGCCGTTCTCGTCGCGCCGCATCACGTCGCCGGTATCGTACCAGCCGTCGATCAGGCGCTTCTTCGTGTCGGCCTCGCGGTTGATGTAGCCGCTCATGAGCGCCGGCGTGCGGATGTGGAGCACGCCCTGTGTGGCGCCGGTCTCGGCGCCGCCGACGAATTTCACCTCGATGTTCTTGCGCGGATAGCCCAGCGCACCCATCGGTTTCGGCACACCGTCGGGATGCGGCCCGAAGCCCAGCGGGCCGGATTCCGTGGTGCCCCAGCTGTTGGCCGTCTCGGCATTGGGGAACATCCGGTGCATCTGCTCGAAGAATTCCGCCGTCGAGGGGGCCGAGCCGGTGACCGCCGTCGTGACGCAGCCGAGGTCCGCCCTGGCGAGTTCCTCGGTCTCGCGCATCACCAGCGCCAGCATGGTCGGCACCGAGGTGATCATGGCGACGCGATTGCGGTCGATGGCGCGGATGAAGCCGCGGGCCGTGAAGTTCGTCATCAGCACGATGGTGCCGCCGTTGATCATCGCCATCTTGGCGCTGAACAGGCCGTTCATGTGGAACAGCGGCGCCGCGATGATGATCTTCTGTCCTTCGATGCCCGCCCGCTGCTCCGGTGTGGCGCCGGTCGCCCAGAGGTAGCCGCCATGCGTCAGCGGCACGCCCTTGGGCAGGCCGGTCGAACCCGACGTGTAGAGGATCATGGCGACCTCTTCGGGCGCCATGTCGACCGGCTCGAACGGACCCGCGTCGAGCAGACCGTCGAGCTCCTCGATCGCGACGGTCGGCACCAGCGAACCGACCAGCGGCGCGCGCTCGGCATCGGCGATCGCCAGCTTGACGGAAGAGTCCTTCATGATGTGGGCGACCGTTTCGCGCGGCAGCTTGTGATTGACGCAGACCGACACCAGCCCGGCCGCCATGGTGGCCATGTAGAGCACGAGATAGTCGGCGCTGTTGGCCGCCACGATGGCCACGGCCTCGCCGCGCCCGAGCCCGCGCTTCAGCAGGCCGCGCGCCAGGGCGGCGATCCGGGTGCGCGCCTGGCCGTAGCTCAGGCGGAGCTGTTCATCACCCTCGGGCGAAACCTGGATGATGAAGGGTTGGTCGGCCGGCGCCTGCGGGTCGAGGATGGCCGCGAGATTCTTGAGGTTCATGATTCCCTGATTGATCGACGGACGAGGGCTCTGCAAGCGACGTGCCGGACTTCAGCGGCGGCGATGGAATTGCGAGCCGCCATACGACTGGTCGGTGGGCACGATCTCCATGAAGCTCACATCCATGCGCTGCGGGGCGCCCAGCACGAACATGACCGCTTCGGCGATGTCGGCCGGCTGCAGCGTCTCGAAACCCTCGTAGAAGCGGCGACGTCCTTCCTCGCGATCCGCCATCAGGTCGAGATGGGCGCCTGTCTCGACCCTGCCCGGCGAGATCTCGCTCACCCGGACGCCCGATCCGTGCAGGTCGAGGCGCAGCGTCTGGCTGAGATTGTGGATGGCGGCCTTGGTCATGGCATAGACCGGCATGCCCGGCAGCGCCCAGGTGCCCGACGTCGATCCGAGGTTGACGATATGGCCCAGGCCGCGCGCCCGCATGCCGGGCACGACCGCGGCGAGGCAGTTGAGCGTGCCGCGCAGGTTGACGTCCATCAGCGTGGCGATGTCGTCGGGGGCTGTCTCCCACGACAGGCCGCCGCGCACCGGGGCGGAGGCATTGTTGACCAGGATGTCGGGATCGAGCGAGCCCAGGGCGCCCAGCACCGTGTCGCGATGGGAGATGTCGAGCGCCATCGGACGGCAGCCGGTTTCCTGCGCAAGCTCCGTCAGATCCTCGGCGGAGCGGGCGACGGCATAGACGTCGAGCCCGCCGATCATGAGCTCGCGGACGATCGCCGCGCCGATGCCGCGGCTGGCGCCGGTGACGATGGCGGTGCGATAGCGATCGAGTGACAAGGCTTCCTCCTTTGCCCGGCGCGAACGGCCGCCTAAAGTGCCACCATAGCGCATCGAAGGTGGAGCGAGGCATGGCCAAGAAAGTGTTTCCCGACGGTACCGAGGTGGCGGGGTTCTACGTCCGCACCATCAGGAGCGGGCCGTTCGTCTTCGTGTCGGGCACGACCTCGCTCAATCCCAAGGGACAGGTCCAGGGCAAGGATGCGGCCCAGCAGACGACGATCACCATGCGCAAGATCGAGGCCGGACTGAAGTCCGCCGGGGCGAAGCTCGGCGACCTCGTGCGGACGACGATCTACGTGACCGATATCCGTGACATGGGAGCCGTGAGCACGGCGCTGGGCAAATCGCTGAGGGGCGCGGTGGTCACATCGACGCTGGTGGCCGTGAGCGCCCTTGCCGTGCCGGGCCTGCTGGTCGAAATTGAGGCCACGGCCGTCGTCGATGCGTGATGAGGAGCGACGGTTGATCGGGGAGAGTCGGATGAGCGTAAGCGGAAAGAAAGCAGGGTTGCTGGGGCGCCGACAGGCGCTGGTCGGGTCCGTGGGGGTCGTGGGAACGATGCTGGCGGCGCCGGCGATCGCCCAGCAGCGGGTCAAGTCCGGGACCGTCAGCATCGAGCAGGTCCAGGTGGCCTTTTTCGGCAGCGGCAATGTCGGCAGCGGCACGTTGCACTACGAGGGCCGCTACTACCGCTTCTCGGTCGGCGGCCTTGGCGTCGGCGGGTTCGGCGTCTCCAAGATGGAAGCCTATGGCGACGTCTACAATCTGAAGGAGCTGCGCCAGTTTCCCGGCGCCTACGGCCAGGCGCGCTATGGCGCGGCCTATGGCGACCAGGGCAAGGGGGAGATGTGGCTGGAGAACACCAACGGCGTGATGATCGACCTCAAGACGCGCCGCCAGGGCCTTGCCGTTTCCCTCGGCGCCGACGCCGTCATCATCGACTTCAAGTGAGGCGGCCCATGACGATGCTCAGTCGCGCCCTCGCGGGCGCCCTCGTTCTTCTGGCCGCCGCTCCGGCGGTCGCGCAGGACGATACCCAGACCTTCAATGCCTTCGCGGTGGTGGTCGCCAACGGCTCCGTCGTGCGGGCTGGCGACAAGCAGCTCGTGGTGGCGGGCAGTCTGGCCGGTCCCATGTTCATCGAGACCGACGAGGGTCCGCAGCAGGCCGGCCGCGTCGGCTGTGCGCTGTCGTCGAAAATCGACCAGGCCAGCCGCAAGACCAGCGCCACGGGCGCGTGCAGCTTCACGGCCCACGACGGCGCCACCGCCTGGGGCGAGTGGGACTGTGCCGGCTACGAGCTCGTCGGCTGCCGCGGCACGTTCAGGCTGACGGGCGGCACGGGCCGCTTCGAGGGCGCGAGCGGGGAGAGCACGCTCATCTGGCGTCCGACGGCCATCGAATTGAAGAAGCAGCTCGACGGCATGGCGCTCGACAATGCCAGCGGCATCGTCCTGTGGCGCGAGTTCAAGCTGAAGGGCAAGTAGCCTTCAAGCGGCCGGCGGGTAGGGGATGCGGTTGCGCTGGAGGAGCTCCTCCAGCGCCTTGATGCCTTGCTGGTAGCGGCCCTTCTGGCAATCGAGGGCGGCGCCGAGACGCGCCATGCTGGGGCCGCCCGAGCCTTCGCCGCGCTGCAGATTGTAGCGGTCGTACAGGCCTCCGAGCTGGGCGCAGCGCGCCGCCAGCTGCTGGTCGGTCTGCTGGGCGCGCCCCGAAACGGGGGCCAGCAACAGTCCTGCAGCGGCGCACGAAAGCAGCATCCCGAGACAGGTTTTCATGTCTCGCAGTAGGCCACGAATCGGCCGACCTTGCACCTGTCCGGCAGCGCGCGGTACTGTTTGTCGCCCGTCTGACGGGGCCAAGGGGAGAGAGACGATGAGAACGCGATCGACAATGCGGTGGATGTTCGTGATGGGCATCACAGGTCTGGTCGCGGCCTGCAGCATGGCGAAGGGCACGCCTGGCCAGGATCCCCGGACGGAAACGAATGCGACGCAGGTGACCTGGACCGATGGCAAGCCCGCCATCGCGATCAGCTGCAAGGAACCCGGCGCGTGTCAGACCCGCGCGGTCGCGATGTGCAACAGCACCGGCGGCGACTATGTCACGCTGAAGATGGAAAACATGCCGACGCGGGGCGACATGTCGGAGATCCGTGGTCCCGCATCTGTCGTCATTCGCTGCGGGGCCTAGCGCTGGCCTGACCGCGGCGCCTGGATCCCCAGAGGCTCGCCATTGCGGGCTGGGATTTCGAGGCGTCTGCGCCCGACGGGAGTTGGGCCTCGTGATCTGAAATCCAGGCGACGATGTCTTCCGTCACGGCCGGTCCCGCCTTGTCGCGCATCAGCAGGTGGTAGCCGTTCTTGTAGAAGGCGAGCTTCGAATCGCGGCGCGGCGGCATGATCGCGATGGCCGCCTTGACCGGATCCTGCGGCACGATGCGATCGCCCAGCCCGTACATCATGAGATAGGGCTCGTTGACCCGGGCCGCGGAAGCGCGTGCGTCGTCCATCAGGTCGACCAGCCCATAGGCCATGTCGAGGCGGGGTTGGCGCAGCATCATCGGGTCGTTGCGCAATTTCTCGATGGTCTTGGGGTTGTCGGTCGGCTGATAGTCGATCGAGGTCGGTCCGGCCGGCATCCAGGGGATGGTGTGGGCGAAGAACCACAGGCCGGCACTGGCCACCGGCCCGAACGTGTCGCGCGAGCGGACGGCCGCCGCCGACAGGATCAACCCGTCCGATTCGGTCCCCCGATCGGCCGCCACCAGCACCACTGCGCCGCCCATGCTCTCGCCCGCCAGGTAGAACGGCACACCGGGATGGCGCGCGCGCACGAGGGCCGCGACCGTCCTGGCATCCTCGACCAGCGTGTCCGTGCCGGGCCAGCGGCCGCGGGTCGGGCTACCGCCGAAGCCGCGCTGGTCGTAGGCGTAGGTGGTGATATCGGCGCCCGACCAGCTACCGGCCGGCTCCTCCCAGGCCATTCGGTAGTCGCCGAAGCCGTGCAGGGCCAGGATGACCGCCTTGGGGGTGCCGTTTGCCGCAGGCCACACCGACAGCGGTAGCGCCGTCCCGTCCGCCGCGACATAACGGTCGTCGGTCAGCCGCGGCGTCTGCACCGCGCCGCCCGCCGGGACGACCGTCGGGGCGCAGGCGGAGAGCATGACCGCGGCCGCGGAGACCGCTATCATTCGCCGGCGTAACAGGAGTGGGATCGTGACGGAGCCGTTTGAAGTCATCACTGTCGATACTGACCGCGTCGCCTGCGATGGCGGGGGCGGCGCGTTGGGTCATCCCAAAGTGTACCTCAACCTGGGCCCGGAAGGACACGTCGAGTGTCCCTACTGCAGCAGGCTGTACAAGCTGCGCGAAGGCGCACATCCCGCCCACGCTCACTGAGGAAACGACCCCATGAAACAGCTCGGTGAAGGCTGGAACTGGCGCGACCTCAAGGTCGGCGACAAGTTCGTCACCTATGGCCGGACCATCTTCGAGGCCGATCTCCTGAATTTCGTGACCCTTTGCGGCTTTTCCGAGGAGCTGTTCACCAACAAGGAATACATCCGGGAGCACGCGCCCATGCGCGGCGGCCATCCCGTGCCGGGCGCGCTGGTCTACTCCATGGCCGAAGGGCTGGTGATCCCGACGACCCTGCAGGGAACGGGCCTCGCCTTCCTGTCGATGGGCTTCGACATCAAGGGTCCGACCTACGTGAACGACACGCTCCACGTCGAGATCGAGATCACCGAGATCAAGCCGACCTCCAAGGATCCGATGCGCGCCCTGGTGAGGACCACCAACCTGGTCAAGAACCAGAAGGGCGAAACGGTGCTGGTCTACACGCCGCTGCGCATGCTGCAGGGAAGCTGACCTCCGATGCCGATGCCGACCGACGCCGAGATCGCCCGCTACCGCGAGGATGGCGCGGTCTGTCTGCGCAATGCCATTCCAATGGAATGGATCGAGCGGATGCGCGCGGCCGTGGACGACGACATGGCCAGTCCGGGTCCGATGGTTCGGATCAACACGCCGCAGGGCGCGCCCGGGCTGTTCTTCGTCGACTTCCAGCTCTGGCAGCGCCATCCGGCGGCCCGCGCCTTCGCCTACGAATCACCCGCCCGCGAGATCGTGGCCAGGCTCATGGGCTCGAAGGAGGTCGTCTACTATCACGACCATCTGCTGGTGAAGGAGCCGGGCACGCAGGAGCGCACGCCCTGGCATCATGACCAGCCCTACTATCCGATCGACGGCGAGCAGGTGATCTCACTGTGGACGCCGCTCGATCCGGTCGACCGCGACACCTGCGTCGAATACGTGAAGGGCTCGCATCGCTGGGGCCGCTGGTTCCAGCCCAAGTTCTTCAAGCAGGGCGGCGTCGACCTGCAGGTCCAGGACAGCCGCTTCGAGCCGCTGCCCGATCTCGATGCCGAGCGCGACAAGCACGAGTTCCTCGCCTGGGACATGGAGCCGGGCGACGTCATCGCCTTCCACGCGCTCACCCTGCACGGCGCGTCGGGCAACCGCTCGACCTCGCGCCGCCGCCGCGCCTACGCGACGCGCTGGTGCGGCGACGATGCCCGCTACGGCGCGCGCGCCGGCCAGATTTCGCCACCTATCCAGGGGCACGGGCTGAAGCCGGGCGACCGGCTCGAATGCGAGACATTTCCCAAGGTCTGGCCGGCGTAGATCAGGAGCCTGAGTCGAACCTGTCCAGCCATTCGCGGGCTTTGTGCAGCTCGCGGAAGATCTTCACCGGGCGGTTGCCTTCGGCCAGGGTCTCGAACAGGCGGGCCTGCTGGTAGGCGCGGTCGGTCACGGCAACGATGGCGAGGGGGCCGAGCTTCGCGATCTTCATGTAGGCGCGGATACGAGCGCCGAGCGCCATCATGTCTGCGTCGCTCAGCATCATGCTGGCATTCGTCGTGTCGAAGATCTTCCGGTAGGGCAGGGCATCGGCGACGGTCACGCCGTCGAGATACTCTTCGACATCCGCAAGTCGCAATTCGTCACGCGCGACAGCAATAACCAATTGGTGCGGCTTGGAGATTGTCCACTGGACCGGCATGCCAACGGACTATGCCGGAACGCCCGCAGGACCGACAAGCGCCCATGTGTTACGGAACCAAGACAGCCTTGCCGACGACGGTGCGTTCCTCGATCAGGCGAAAAGCCTTCACCCAATCTGCAAGGTCGTAGGTTGCGGCCACGGTCGCCTTGAGCTTGCCCTCGGTGAACCAGTGCGTGAGTTCATATTGCGCCGCGGCCACCAGGGCGCGGCGCCGGGCGAGGGCCTCCGCCTCCTTGGGCGACGGCACGCCCTTGCCGCCCCAGCCATTCCAGTAGCCGTAGTAGAAGCCGATCACCGTCACGTTCTTGACCAGCAGGATGTTGGCCGGGATCTGCGGGACGGTGCCGCTGGCGAAACCCATCGGGATGATGCGACCCTCGGGCGCCACGCAGCGCAGCGAGGCATCGAAGGCCGATCCACCGACCGGATCGTAGATCACATCGGCGCCGCGGCCGCCGGTGACTTCCAGAACCTTGGTGCGCAGATCCTCGGCGCGATAGTCGATCAGGTGGTCGGCGCCGGCCTCTTGCGCGGCTTTCAGCTTGTCAGCGCCGCCGGCGCTGGCGATCACGATCGCGCCCATCGCCTTGCCGACCTCGATGGCGGTGAGGCCCGAGCCGCCGCCCGCGCCGTGCACCAGCAGGACTTCTCCGGGCTGCAGGTTGGCCTTCCACTTCAGGGCGCCGTAGGCCGTGGGGTAGAGCGTCGGAAAATTGGTCGCTTCGGCATAGGGCATGATCTCGGGGATCTGCACGAGGTTCGCGGCCGCAGCCGTCGCGTACTCGGCGAAGGCGCCCTGGCTGACGCCCGTCGCGATGCGGTCGCCAATCGACACGTTGGTCACGCCGTCGCCCAGCGCCACGACATGGCCGGCCAGCTCGTTGCCGGGCACGTAGGGCATGGGCGGCTTGTTCTGGTGCTTGCCCTGCACGCCCAGCATCGCGGCGAAACTCACGCCCGCGGCCCGGACCTTGACCAGCACCTCGCCGGCCTTCGGCACGGGCTGGGGAATGTCCTCGACCTTCAGACTGTCGATCGGACCATAGGCATGACAAACCAGCGCCCGCATATTCCCTACCTCTCGGATTACTTCTTGAATTGGCCGTGCCGGCCTTCGCCCTGGGCGAAGCGCGCCGCGCCGCTCTGCGATTCCTGTCGCCGTGCCTCGAGCGACAGTTCCATCTCGCGACGGATCGCCGACGCCTCGTCGCGGTCGAAGCTCTCGTAGGCCGACTGGCGGTCCGACGTCATGGCGATCGGTGGAAAGCCCGCGATCTGACGGGCCAGGGTCTCGGCCTCGGCGCGTGTCGTACCGCGCGCCACATTGCGCGTGGCCAGCCCGATCGCGATCGCCTCGTCGGCACCTACGGCGCGGCCGGTCAGCAGCATGTCCATGGCGCGGCCCTGGCCCACGATGCGGGGCAGGCGCACGGTCGTGCCGTCGCTCATCGGCACGCCCCAGCGGCGCGAGAAGACGCCGAAGGTCGCCGTCTCGTCGACGATGCGGATGTCGCAGAACAGCGCGACGCCCAGGCCGCCCGCGCAGGCATGGCCCTCGATGGCGCCGATCACCGGCTTGGACAGCGGCGCGCGCAGCGGCCCCTGGTCGCTGCCGGCCCATGGGAAATAATCGGTGCCCGAGCCCAGTTCCTTGAGATCGGCGCCGGCACAGAAGGCGCCGCCCGCGCCG
>CAIYWM010000761.1 GCA_903929895.1 uncultured Alphaproteobacteria bacterium | reverse complement strand
GCCTCGCCAATGCCGTCCGGCTCAACATCTATCCGGATCGTGGGGAGAGCCTGAGCACGGCGGCGTGGGTCTTTGCCCGTCCGGGGAAGGGTGGGCGCGGCGGTGCGGCCGACATCGTCGCGGCGTTCGAGGAAGGCACGCTGATCCGCCGCAGCGGCGGCCGGTACCTCGCCATCCCGACCGAGAATGTGCCCATGAAGGCCGGTGGCCGCCGCCGCATGACGCCCGACGACATGCAGAGCGCCACCAAATTCGGCGGCTTTGGCCGCGATCTGGAACTGGTGCCGACCAATCGTCCGGGCGTCTTGCTCCTGGTCTTGCCGGTGGTGCAGGCGACGAGCGGCAAGCGGCTGCGCCCGGCGACGGCGCGGCGCGTCAAGGCGGGACGAATTGTCGAATGGGTGACGATGTTCATTCTCGTGCGCCAAGTCCAGATGCCACGGCTTCTGGATTGGCGGGGGCCTGCAGAAGCCTGGGCTGGCCGGTTGCCCGATCAGGTGGTCAAGGAATGGGAGGCGCGGGACACCGCGAGCCGGAATGGCCAGTAAGCGCGAAGAAGTGCTGCAGGCGCTGCATGCCCGGCTGCAATCCGTGCCGCTGGTGAAAGTCGAACGCAACCGCCTGCGCCCAGAGCGGCTCCCGCCCGAGGGGCTGATCATCCTGCGCGATGGCGATGTCGGCGAGCCCGAAATCCTGCTCTCGCCCTTGAGCTATGTCTGGACCCACGCGGCGCGTATCGAAGTGTTCTCGGGGGCGGCCGATCCCGATGGCCATCTCGACGATCTGCTCATGGCCATCGCCACGGCTCTCACGGCCGATCCGACGCTGGGCGGGCTCGTCGATCTCATTGATGTCGGCGCGCCGGATTTCGACGCGGCGGCGCCCGAGGGCGGCGCGGACGTGAAGGCGGCGATCGTGTCGGTGCGGCTCATCTACGAGACCGCGCATCCATTGAACTGAGTTCCTGGACATCCCGGTCACGCGGGATGTCCGACCCACACCATTCAAACTGAGAAAGGAGACCCGGCATGGCGCTCGGTTTCGGCGCGAATGCGCGTCTGCTTGCGGCCTTTGAAGCCACCTACGGAAGCCCGCCGACGGACAACTATCATCGTCTGGGCTTCTCCCGGTATGGCCTCTCGGCACGCCAGCAGCTGATCGACAACGACTTGCTCGGGGAAGGCCGAGACCCGGCGCCGGCCGTGCTGGGTGCGCTCACCTGCGACGGCGAAGTCTCCGTCCCCTGCGATGCGCGCCAGATCGGCTTCTGGCTGAAGGCCCTGCTCGGCGAACCGGCGACGACCGGGACGACCAATTTTACGCACACGTTCCAATCGGCGGCGTCCGTGATCCCGAGCCTCGCCTGTCAGGCCATCAATCCGGACGTGCCCTTGCGCCGGACCCATTTCGGAGCGCGCGTCGATAGCTTCACGCTGCCGCTGCGCCGGGATGGTCTCACCACAGCGACGATGTCGCTCATCGCGCAGGGCGAGAGTGCAGACAATGCCGATCGCGATCTGTCGCCGACGACCTATGCCCCACTGCGCTTCGGCTCCTTCCAGGGCACCGTTCGTCGCGACGGTTCGGCACTGGGCCGCGTCGTCTCGGCCGAGATCGTCTACCGCAACGGGCTCGACCGCATCGAGACCATCCGCTCGGACGGTCTGATCGACAGCGTCGAGCCGACCGTGGCGGCCTGCACCGGCAATGTCGTCGTGCGGGTCGATGGCACGACGCTGATCGATGCGGCGATCGCCGGCACGCCGATGGAACTCGAGTTCGGCTATGTGCGTGACGCCAATACGAGCCTGATCTTCACAGTGCATGAGGCGGTGCTATCGCGGCCCTCGGTACCGATCGAAGGTCCCGCCGGCATTCAGGTCACGTTCGAGTTTCGCGGTGCCAAGGATCCCACCCTCGGCCGCATGCTCACGGCCATCCTCAACAACGACAGCGCCGCGTATGGAGCCACGCCATGATCCGCCTTGGTCTCAAATCCGAACCCTAGTGGCTCGACCTGCTGCCCGGCGTGCGGATCAAGGTC
>CAIYWM010000760.1 GCA_903929895.1 uncultured Alphaproteobacteria bacterium | reverse complement strand
GTTGATCGTGCCCGACACGGCCTCGCCGACCGGGCGCTGGCCCGGTACCAGCAGGACACCGGGCTGGACCTCGTCGGCGACCTTGAGGATCAGGCCGACCTCGCCGCGGTCGTTGAACACGCGGACCGGGGTGCCATCCGCGAGACCGCGCTTGGCCGCGTCGTCGGGGTGCAGGATGCAGAAGGGCTTGCCCTCGCGCTCGCGCAGAAAGCCAACACCTGAGAAGGCCGTGTGGGCCTGGAAGTAGCCCGGCGCGGTCAGCAGGCGCAGCGGCCACCGCGCGGCTTCCTCGGCCTCGATCGGATCGGCCTCCCAATCCGGCATCGGCGGCAGGCCCTGTTTGGCCAGCTGCTCGGAGTAGAATTCGAGCTTGCCCGACGGCGTCTTGAAGGGCTGGCCGTCCCAGTCGTGCTTGATGTTGAGCGGCACGCCCGCGAACAGCTCGTTGCGGTCGACCTTCGAGGCCGGGCCGGTCGAGCCCTTGAAGAACTCCTCGGCGGCCTCTCGCGGCGTCAGGCTGAAGATCGCGTCGGTGATCCCCATGCGCTGCGCCAGCGCCTGCGCGACATGGAAGTTGGAGCGCGCCTCGCCGGCCGGCTCGACCGCCTTCTGGCCCCACTGCATCCAGTAGGCGCCATAGGCCCGGTAGAGATCGTCGGTCTCGAGATAGTTCGCGGCCGGCAGCACGATGTCGGCGTAGCGCGCCGTGTCGGTCATGAACGGGTCGTGCACGACGGTGAACAGATCCTCGCGCATAAGGCCCTTCTGCACCTTGTGGACCTCGGGGCAGGTGACGACCGGATTGTTGGCGGCGACGAACAGGGCGCGGAGCGGCGGGTCCTTCATGTTGAGGAGCTCTTCGCCCAGACGCAGGTGGTTGACCATGCGTGCCGTCGCCGGCCCGGAGGGCTTGCGCACGGCGGCGTAGTTGAGATCGCACGCGGCGGCCGTCAGCAGCAGCGCGCCGCCGCCCTTGACGCCGTAATGGCCGCTCACGCCCGGCAGCAGCGCCACGGTGCGCAAGGCCTGGCCGCCATGGGTGAGGCGGGTCATGCCCTCGCCGAGGCGGATCAGGGCGGCCTTGGCGTTGCCGTACATCGCCGCGAGCTTCTCGATGTCGGCGACGGAAAGACCGGTGATCTCGGCTGTGCGCGCCGGCGTGAACTTCGGCAGCACCTCGCGCTCGACCGTGTCGAAGCCCAGCGTGTGGGCGGCGATATAGTCGCGGTTGGCGAGACCGTCGCGCACCAGGATGTGCATGACGCCCAGCGCCAGGGCGGCGTCGGTGCCGATCCGGATCGGCAGGTAGAGGTCGGCGGCCCGGGCGCTGCGGGTGCGGCGCGGGTCGATCACCACGATCGGCATGCCGGTCTTCTTGCGCTGGCTCTCGGCCAGGGCCCAGAAATGCACGTTGGTGGCGGCCAGGTCGGCGCCCCAGGAGATCATCAGGTCGGAATAGATGACTGACTCGGGATCGGCGCCGCCCACCGGGCCGAGCGTCATTTCCCAGGCGGTCTCGCAGCACGTGTCGCAGACCGTTCCGGCCTGAAGCCGCGACGTGCCGAGCGCATGGAAGAGGCCGTTCACCAGGCCACGGTTCATCAGCCCCTGATGGGCGGAGTAGGCGTAGCCCAGGATGGCGAGCGGGCCGCTCTCCGCGATGATCGACTTCCAGCGCTGGGCGATCTCGTCGAGCGCCTCGTCCCAGGTGATGGGCTCGAACTGGCCCGAGCCCTTGGGCCCGGTGCGGCGCAGCGGGGTGGCGAGCCGTTCGGGAGAGTTCACCAGGTCGCTGTCGCGGTTGACCTTGCCGCAGGCAAAACCGGCCGTGTACGGCTGGTCGGGGTCACCCTGGATGCGCAGGACCTTACCGTTGTCGACATGCGCGATGAGCGAGCACATGTCGGGACAATCGTGGGCACAAACAACTCTAACGGATTTCACTACGCCGCCTCCCGAAG
>CAIYWM010000759.1 GCA_903929895.1 uncultured Alphaproteobacteria bacterium | reverse complement strand
GCCTGGCGCCGATCGCCTTCGCCAGCCATGGCTACGAGACGTTCCACCTGCTGATGCCGGTCTTCGCCTGCCGCAAATGGAACGGCACGCCGCAGGCGCGCGAGGGCCAGGCCCTGAAATGGGTCGCCCCCATGGAACTCACGAGATACCCGATGCCGCCCGCCGACCTGCCGCTGGTCGGCCTGCTGCGGGACCTGCTTTAGGTCGACACCGGCCGAAGGGGCGTACCCTCGCGCCAGCCCAGCAGGTTACGGAAGATCAGCGCCTGCGCCGTCGCGGCCACCGCGGTGCCGGCGTAGGAGACCAGTATGGCCGCGGTCCAGGTGATCACGGCCGCCGATTCGCCGGCGCCCAGCACGCCGCGCACCAGGCCGAGCACGACCAGGGTCGCCATGGTGGTGGCGAGCGCGCTCGATAAGAAGATCAGGAACAGCACGCCGATGATCGTCCAGGCATTGCCGCGGCTATGGGTCCATGAGAGCCGCGGCGAGAAGGGCTCGTCGACCGAGGTCGCGGCGAGCCCGTAGCTGACCCGCAGCGCCAGTATGATCGATACGGTGAACCCCGCACCGATGGGCGCGGCCAGCGCCTGCCGGCGCGCGACCTCGGGGTCGACGGCGGCGCCGGCGGCCAGCATTTCCGGATCGATCGAGCCCAGGGCCAGCACGAAGGCCGCGAGCAGCACGAAGGTGAAGCCGCCGATCTTGATCAGGTGGACCAGGAAGGCGCTTTCGCGCGGCGACCAGCCGAGCCCGGGCAACCGGCCGACACGGTTGGGCCCCAGCAGCACGACGCGCTGCCAGGCCACCATGAACATGACCGTCGGAATCATGTCGGCGGCCTTCTCGATCAGCATCGGCATCAGCGAGTCGCGGCTCATCGTCGATCCCAGCAGGCGGATGGCGAGCGAGGCGATCCATGGAATGGTGACGAGATGGAAGAACAGGCTGAAATTGGCGACGACGAAGCCGAAGCTTTGGGCCACCAGGCCGCCAAACGAGAGTTTCACCGCAGGCACTATCTAGCTCCGTTCCACTTTTTCGCCGGCACTCAGTTCTGAAGTCCCCAGCGCGTCGGCCAGCCGTTGTGCCGCGCTGCCAGGCTTGAGCGCCTTGGGCTGTGAGGCGTGTGGCGACCAGCCGTGCAGGAACAGGACCTCGAAGCTCGCGGTCACCCGGCCGCCCGGCCGGGCGAATCGTTCGCTGTAGAGTTCGGCGGCGCGCAGCAGCACGGCGCGCCCGGCCATGCCGCGGCGCCGGCCGACCACGAGGTTGCTCTCGCCCATGGCGCGGAGGTCGCGCATCAACGCCAGGGCGCTCTCATACTCGACCTCGATCGTCTCGCTGTCGGCCACAGGGAGGGCGAAGCCGGCCCGCTGCAGCAGGCCCGCGGCGTCGCGCAGGTCGGCGAAGGGCGAGACGCGCGGGCTCAATCCGCCGTCGATCTCGCTTTCCGCGGCGGCAAGGGCCTGGCGAAGCTGCCACAGGGTGGCGCCGCCCAGCAGGGCGCCGAGGAACAGGCCATCGGGCTTCAGGATGCGCGCGATCTGGATCAAGGCGCCGGGCAGGTCGTTGACCCAGTGGAGGTCCATGGCGCTCAGCACCAGGTCGAAGCGCCCGGCCGCGAAGGGCAGGAACTCCTCGTCGGCAACGATAGCCGGTCCGCGGGCGCGCGCCGCGAAGCCACGGCCGAGATCGGCGCGCACCAGCTGCCCGACGATGGGGCGCCCGCCCACTGCGTTCGCCACCTCGTCGCCATGGCTGCCGAGATCGAGGGCGAGGGGAAAGGTCCGGCGGACATCGTCCAGCCGGTCGACCAGCCGTTCGGCGATCTCGCGCTTCAGGAAATCGTGACGCTCCCAGTCGCGGGCCGCGCGCTCGCGGCGCTGGCGCAGGATGGCGCGGTCGAACACCAGCAGGGGATCGGGGCTCGTCACAGTGGCTATGTAGGGAAAAAGCACGGCGGCGGGTAGGGGAACGCCATCCTGTGGGCGCATTTGCCCGCCCCAATCCATCGCATGTCGCCGGGGGGCATGAGCAGAGCCGTTTCAGGGCTGGGTCGGGCGGTGCTCGACGCCGTGTTGCCCCCGCTCTGTCTCGGCTGCAACGAGATCGTCAGCACACCGGGATCGCTGTGCGCGAGCTGCTGGCAGGGCTTTTCCTTCATTTCCGCCCCGCATTGCGCCTGCTGCGGCACGCCTTTCGCGGAGGATCTGGGGCCCGAGGCGCTCTGCGCTGGCTGCCTCGTCCGTCGCCCGCGCTACCATCGCGCCCGGGCCGCCCTGGTCTATGACGACCAGAGCCGCCGGCTCGTCCTGCCCTTCAAGCACGGGGACCGCACGGACATCGCGCGGGCCTGCGGCGGCTGGATGGCGCGGGCGGGCGCCGATCTTCTCGCAGCGGCCGACCTCGTGGCGCCGGTGCCGCTTCATTGGCGGCGGCTGTTCATGCGCCGCTACAATCAGGCGCAGCTTCTGGCGCGTATCGTCGTGCGGACGGCGGCGCACGACCGGGATCTGCAGCTGGCGCCCGACCTGCTGCGCCGACAGCGCTGGACCGGGTCGCAAGCCGGCCTCAAGGCGAAGGAACGGCGGCGCAATGTGCGCGAGGCCTTCGACGTCCACCCGAAATGGCGGCCGCTCGTGGCCGGCAAGACCGTCCTTCTGGTCGACGACGTGCTGACGACCGGGGCGACGGTCGAGGCCTGTACCCGCGCGCTGCAACGTGCCGGCGTCCCGAGGGTTGATGTCCTGACACTGGCGCGGGTCGTCCGGCCAGCGTTATAGTTTCGACAAAGAGGTTCACCCATGGCCAAGATCGAAATCTACACCACGCCGTTCTGCGGCTACTGCGCGCGGGCCAAGAGCCTGCTCGACAGCAAGGGCGCCGAGTACGAAGAGACCGACGTGATGATGGACGACAAGAAGCGCACCGAGATGCGCGCGCGCGCCAATCGCACGACGGTGCCGCAGATCTTCATCAACGGGCAGCATATCGGCGGTTCCGACGATCTCGCCGCTCTCGAACAGGCGGGCAAGCTCGACGCGCTGCTCGCGCAGCCGGGCTGAAGGACTTCCATCATGACCGCCTTCAAGGCCGGCCTGATCCAGACCAACGTCAGCAACGACATGGCCGAGAACGTGGCCTCCCTGCGCGAGCAGGCGAAGCTCGCGCGCGACGCCGGCGCGGACTTCCTCATGACGCCGGAGAATACCGGCCTGATCGGCGCCAACCGCACCGAGACGCTGGCCAAGGCGCAGACCGAGGAAGAGCACGCGATGCTGGCGGCCTGCCGCGCCGCCGCGCGCGACACCGGCGCCTGGTTCCTGCTGGGCTCGATCCATGTGCGCGTGCCGGGCGAAGAGCAGATCCGCAACCGCTCCTACCTGATCGATTCGTCGGGCGGCATCGTGGCGAGCTACGACAAGATACACATGTTCGACGTCCAGCTCGCGGGCGGCGAGAGCTACCGCGAGTCCTCGACGTTCAGGCCGGGCGAGAAGGCTGTTCTCGCCGAGACGCCGTGGGGCGTGCTGGGCATGACGATCTGTTACGACCTGCGCTTCCCCTATCTCTATCGCGAGCTGGCCCATGCTGGCGCCACGATGCTGGCGATCCCGTCTTCCTTCACCGTGCCGACCGGCCAGGCGCACTGGCACACGCTGATGCGCGCCCGCGCCATCGAGACCGGCTGCTTCGTCTTTGCGCCGGCCCAGGTCGGCACGCACAAGGGCTCCAACCGCAAGACCTACGGGCACTCGATAGCCGTCGCCCCGTGGGGCGAGGTGCTCGCGGATGCCGGCGGCGAAAAGGCGGGCTTCGTCATCGCCGACATCGACATGGCGAAGATCGAGGAGGCGCGGAAGATGGTTCCGTCCCTGACCCACGACCGCAAGTACGCGGCGCCCGCGCTGCACAAGGCGGCACTCGCCAAGGCGGCGGAGTAGCCGCCGCCTCGGTGAATACCACCGAGGACAGACCTGACGCAGGCCAGGGATTTCATGGCCAAACGGGTGCGCCCTCCAGCCCCGCGGTTTCCGGCAGGCCGCAGATCAGGTTCGCGTTCTGCACGGCCTGACCGGCCGCTCCCTTGCCGAGATTGTCGACCACGCCCATTGCGATCACCAGGTTGCGCTCTGGATCGGCCGCGTAGCTGACGAAAGCGAGGTTCGAGCCGGTCGCCCATTTGGTCTGCGGCGGCCGGTCGGTCACGCGGACAAACGCGCGTCTGGCGTAGAACTCCCGCGCCGCGTCCAGGCACTGCTCTGTGGTGGCGCGGCCGCGACAGTAGAGGGTGGCGAGGACGCCGCGTGTCATCGGCACGAGGTGGGGTGTGAACACCAGCCCGGCCGCGCTGCCGCCGCTCAGCCGCTCGATCGTCGTGGCCATCTCGGGCATGTGGGTGTGCTTGAGCAGACCGTAGGGCACCAGGTTTTCGTTGCTCTCGGCGTAGCCGAACCTACTGTCCGCGCCGCCGCGGCCGGCACCGGAAATGCCGGTCTTGGCATCGATCACGATATTGCCGGGCTCGATCAGGTTGCTGGCCAGCAGCGGCGCCAGCGCGGTCAGCGTCGCGGCCGGGAAGCAGCCGGGGTTGGCGACGCGCCTCTGACCCTCGATCTGCGCCGGCCAGACATCGGCGAGGCCGTAGGCCCAACCCGCGACGTAGCGATGGTCGCCGCCGATATCGACGATCTTCACGTCCTGGGGCACGCGCGCCAGCGCCTCGGCCGAGGTGCCCGTGGGCAGCGACGCGAACAGCAGGTCGAGCTTCGGCAGGGCTGCCGGGTCCCACTTCTCGATCACCAGCCCGGCCAGCTTGGCCGGCACGCCGGGGAAGCGGTCAGCCAGACGGCTGCCGGCGCTGCCTTCGCCTGCGGCGTAGACGAGTTCGAAGGACGGGTGGCTCGCGACCAGGCGCATCGCCTCGCCGCCGCCAAAACCGCTGATTCCTACAATGCCGACGCGAATGCTCATGGTGGTGTCCTGATGCTGGAGTAAGGGCAAAGAAAAACCCCCGAAAGCCAAGGGCTGCGGGGGTTCGGAGATGCGGGCTGATGCCGCCTCGGGGGTGGACCGCTAGGGCGCGGACCTCACCGGGGGAGGGGCCTGTCTGCACGCAGCAACGGAAGCCGCCGCTGGAAGCAGCGACGGCGTCGGTTTGCGGTGCAGAGGTGAGCGCCACTCATGGGCATCACGGTAATCGTGCGCCTGAGCGCCTGTCAACGAAGGTTGGTCTCTGCAAGCCCGCGAGAATGGCGGCACGTCGAACCTCGACCGGACAGCAGAATCACGCCACTCTCGGCCACCCCATCCCGGAGCCCTCCATGTCCTCCCCCAGCCTGGTGATACGCAATGGCGCCATCGTCGACGGATCGGGCGGCGATCCCTATGAAGCCGACATCGCCATCGAAGGGCACAGAATCTCGGCCATCGGGAAGAACCTCCCCAAGGGTGAAGAGGAGATCGACGCGCGCGGCAGGCTCGTCACGCCGGGCTTCGTCGACGTGCACACCCACTACGACGCGCAGGTGACGTGGAGCGAGCGGCTGTCGCCGTCGTCGTGGAACGGCGCCACCACGCTCGTGCTCGGCAATTGCGGCGTCGGCTTCGCGCCCTGCCACGAGGACCAGCACGCCATGCTGATCAACCTCATGGAGGGTGTGGAGGACATTCCCGAGGTCGTGCTGTCGGAGGGCCTGCCGTGGAACTGGCATTCCTTTCCGGATTTCCTCGATGCCGTCGCGGCCCGATCCTACGACGCCGACGTGGCGACCCAGGTGCCGCACGCGGCGCTGCGCGTCTACGTGATGGGGCAGCGCGGCGCCGACCGGGAGCCCGCGACCGAACACGATCGCCAGCGCATGGCCGAGCTCACCGTCGAGGGCCTGCGCGCCGGCGCGCTGGGCTTCTCGACGTCGCGAACGCTCAATCACCGTTCGGCCGACGGCAAGCACATCCCGACGCTCCGCGCCGAGGAGGCGGAGCTCACGGCGATCGCCCGCGCGATGCGCCGGGCCGATGCTGGCTGGCTGCAGATCGTGTCCGATTTCCAGGAAGGCGAGATCGGCCTGTTTCGCCGTCTGGCCAAGGAGTCGGGGAGGCCGGTAACCATCACGTTGCTGCAGGCCAACGCCCGTCCCGAAGGCTGGCGTGAGACGATGGCGGAGATCGACGAGGCCAACGCCGAAGGTCTGCGGATCACCGCCCAGGTCCGCACCCGGCCGACCAGCGTGCTGCTGGGACTCGAACTGTCGCAAACTCCTTTCACCGGCCGGCCGAGCGCCGACCGCCTTGCGCGCCTGCCGTTCGCCGAGCGTGTGGCGCTGTGGCGCGACCCTGAGTTTCGCGCGCGCGTGCTCGCCGAGCGGGACCCCGGCAATTCGCAAAGGCGCATGGTGGATCGCTGGGATCGCATGTACCCGCTCGACGATCCGCCGGACTACGAACCGGCGCCGGAGCGCAGCATCGCCGCGATCGCGGCGCGACAGGGCCGCCCGCCTGCCGAGGTCGCCTACGACCTGATGCTCGAACGCGACGGCAAGCAGATCGTCTACCTGCCGGTCACCAACTTCGCCGCCGGCAATCTCGACGTGGTGCGCGAGATGATCGACCGGCCCAACACGCTGCTCGGCCTGGGCGACGGTGGCGCCCATGTCGGCATCATGTGCGACGCGACGGCCACTAGCTATACGCTGACGCACTGGACGCGGGACCGCAGGCGCGGCTCGCTGTTTCCGGTGTCGTGGGCGATCAAGCGGTTGACTGCCGATAATGCGGTCGAGATCGGCTTGCGGGATCGCGGGCTGCTGAAGGTCGGCCTTAAGGCCGACATCAACGTCATCGACTACGACAGGATGAAGCTGCGCCGGCCTGAGATCGTCTACGACCTGCCGGCCGGCGGCAAACGGCTCATCCAGCGAACCGACGGCTTCGACGCGACCATCGTGTCGGGCGCCGTCGTCTATCGGCACGGCAAGGCGACCGGAGCGCTGCCGGGCCGTCTGGTGCGCGGCGCCCGGGGCGCCTGAACGCTCGGCCTAGAGGAGGCGGGCGGCGATCCTCTGCACCATCGCCATCTTCGGCTGGCTGATCATGCGCGCCTCATAGGCCGTCACCGAGAAGCGCCCGCGCACGAGGTCGAGCAGCTCGCCATCCTTCAGGAGGAAGTCCGGCCGGCTCGGCTTTCCGAAGCGCTCGTTGCCTTCCATGAAGGTCTCGTAGAGCAGGATGCCGCCCGGCTGCAGCGCTGCGAAGAGCGCCGGGAACAGCGGCCGGTGCAGGTAGTTGGTGACGACGATCGCGCCGAAGCGGCGGTCGGCCAGCGGCCAGGGCGAGCCATCTTCGAGATCGGCGGCAATCACCTCGACTGTGTCTGATGGGGCCAGCGCACTCACGTCGCGATCGACCGCGGTCACGGGATGGCCGCGGCCGGCGAAGAACGACGTGTGGCGGCCTTTCCCCGCCGCGAGATCGAGGACGGCGGCACCCGGTGGGACGAGGCCGGACCAGGCGGCGATCCAGGATGAGGCGGTCATGTCTTGCGCGCTCCCGCACCCTTCAGGTTCAGCAGATTGCCCGAGAGGATCAGCGCTGCCCCGAGGATCGTCAACGCGTCCACCCGCTCGCTGTAGAGCAGCCAGCCGGCGAGGGCCGCGAGCGGCACGCGCAGGAAATCCATCGGCACGACGACGGTCGCATCTGCATGCAGCATCGCACGCGTCAGGCAGTAGTGGGAGAAGGTGCCGCAGAAGGCGATGACGATGATCCAGGCCCAGGCATAGGCCGAGGGCCAGCGCCACACGTCGAGCGCCGGCACCAGCCCGATGATCGACTGGATGAACAGCATCCAGAACAGGATAGTGATCACACTGTCGGCGCGGGTGAGCGACTTCACCATGGTCACCGAGATGGCGAAGCCCACCGCCGCGGCCAGCGCGATGATCTGGCCGGGCACGATCTCGTTGGTGCCGGGCCGCACGATGATGACGACTCCGATCACGCCCAGCGCCACCGCGAGGTTCTTCCACAGTCCCATGCGTTCGCCGAGGAAGGCGACCGCCAGGATCGCCGTCCAGATCGGCATGGTGAATTCGATCGAGATGACCTGTGCAAGCGGGATCAGGGTGAGCGCCTTGAACCAGGCGAACTGCGCGCCGTAGTGGGCGATGTTGCGGCCGACCTGCTGCCAGGGCCGCGCCGTCTTCAGCTTGCCGAACCCGCCCGCCAGATGGATCAGCGGATAGAGCATCGCGAGGCCGATGACCGAGCGCATCTCCATGATCTGGAAGACGTCGAGCTCGCGCGTCGTCTCCCGGCCGGCAATCGCCATGACGAGCATGGCCGCCAGCCAGCCGGCCATCCAGAAGGCGGCCTTGGGAGTTGAAGGTTGCGGTGACATCGACGGCTGCTGCTGGCGGGCTCCGGGGAGCGGGGCGCGACAATCGGGCCTTGCGTCCGGCCCGACAAGCCACCATTTTTCCGGTTGTCATGATTTTGTATCGCTTGCGCTGCGCCGATGGCCACGAGTTCGACAGCTGGTTCAAGGACAGCAAGACCTATGAACGTCAGGAGAAGAAATCCCTGATTGGCTGCGCCGTCTGCGGATCGGCGAAGGTCGAGCGCGCCCTGATGGCGCCGCGCATCGGCAAGAAGGGCAAGGACAGCACGCTGCCGGCCGTCGTGGAGGCGCCTGCCGCGGAAACGACCGCCGGGCCGTCCCCGGAACAACAGCAGCAGATCGCCGCGCTCGCCCGGCACATGCCCGCGGAACTGCGCGAGGCTCTCCTCAAGGTCCGTGCCGAGGTCGAGAAGAACTGCGAGCATGTCGGCGACAAGTTCGCCGAAGAGGCCCGCAAGATTCACTACGGCGAGAGCGACAAGCGCGGAATCTACGGCCAGACCAGCGAAGAAGAGGCCGAGGCCCTGGCGGAAGAGGGCATCGAGTTCGGCCGCCTTCCCTGGATCCCGCGCGGCAACTGAGCCGCCGCCGACCCGCTATTTCGGGCCGGCCACCCCGTACAGCATGTAGTTCACGTCGAGGTCGTTCCGGTTCAGCGACCATTTGCGGCTGAGCGGGGCGTAGACCACGCCGACGATCTCCTGGGGTTCGATACCGCCGGCGCGCAGGCCGCGGGTGACTTCGGAAGGCTTGAGGAACTTCTTCCAGTCGTGCGTGCCCCGCGGCAGCCAGCCCAGCACGTATTCCGCCCCGGCGATGGCCAGCACCCAGGCCTTTGCGGTTCGGTTGAGCGTCGACAGAAAGAGCAGCCCGCCGGGCTTCACCAGGCGGCCGCAGGACCGCAGGAACAGATCGACGTCGGCCACGTGCTCCACGATCTCGAGCGCCAGCACGACGTCGAACTGCGCGCCGCTGTCGGCCAACGCCTCGGCGGTGCCCTCGCGATAGTCGATGGCGAGGTCCTGGCGCGCGGCATGGACGGAGGCGGTCGCGATGTTGCGGGCGGAGGCATCCACGCCGTTAACCGACGCGCCGAGCCGGGTCATCGGCTCGCTCATCAAACCGCCGCCACAGCCAATGTCGAGCAGCGACAGGCCCTTCAGCGGTTCGCCGTTCAGGGCGTCGCGCTGCCAGTGCGCCGCCACCCGGTCGCGGATATAGCCGATCCGCACCGGGTTCAGCCGGTGCAGGGGCGCGAACTTGCCGGTGGGATCCCACCATTCGTCCGCGATGCGGGAGAAGCGCTCGATCTCGGCGGGATCGACCGTTCCGTCAGTGGGGATATGCGTGGTTTCGACCATGGCTACCCTTGACCCATATGGCGCCGCCGGTGTCTATAGCCCGCTTTCCGGGCAGAAGCTTGCCCTTCGAGTGAATTCATGGCGCGCATCGTTCTGAAATTTGGCGGTACTTCGGTCGGCGACACGGATCGCATCAAGAACGTCGCGCGCAAGGTGAAGGCCGAAGTCGCGCGTGGCAACGAGGTCGCGGTCGTGGTTTCGGCCATGTCCGGCGCGACCAACCAGCTCGTGAAGTGGGTGAACGAGATCTCCCCTCTGCATGATCCGCGCGAATACGATGTCGTCGTGGCGACCGGCGAGCAGGTCACGATCGGCCTGCTGGCGATGGCGCTGCAGCAGGAAGGGGTGAAGTCGCGTTCCTGGGTCGGCTGGCAGCTGCCGATCAAGACCGACGACGCCTACGCGAAGGCGCGAATCGTGGAAATCGACACGGTCGAGATGGCCAGGACGATGGCGGCGGGCGAGGTTCCCGTGGTGCCGGGCTTCCAGGGCATCTCGCCGGAAGGTCGCATCACGACGCTGGGCCGTGGCGGCTCCGATACCTCGGCGGTGGCGCTGGCCGCCGCCCTCAAGGCCGACCGCTGCGACATCTATACCGACGTCGACGGCGTCTACACGACCGATCCGCGAATCGTCGATAAGGCGCAGAAGATCGACCGCGTGACCTACGAGGAGATGCTCGAAATGGCCTCGCTGGGCTCGAAGGTGCTGCAGACGCGCTCCGTCGAGCTGGCGATGAACCATCATGTGCGCGTGCAGGTGCTGTCGTCGTTCGACGAGGCGCTTGGCAGCGACCTGCCCGGAACTCTGGTTGTGGACGAGGAAGAGATCATGGCCCAGGGCCTCGAGAAGTCCGTCGTGAGTGGCATCGCCTTCGCCAAGGACGAGGCGAAGATCACCGTGACCCAGGTGCCCGACCGGCCGGGTGTCGCGGCGGCGATTTTCGGCCCGCTCGCGGCGGCGAACATCAACGTCGACATGATCGTGCAGAACGTCTCGGTCGACGGCAGCTCGACCGACATGACTTTCACGGTCCCCAAGCCCGACCTCGCGCGTGCGGTGCAGCAACTCGAGCGCGCCAAGGCCGATCTGAAGTTCGCCGAGGTCAAGTCCGACCTCAACGTTTCCAAGGTCTCGGTGATCGGTGTCGGCATGCGGTCCCATGCCGGCGTGGCGCTCAAGATGTTCGAGACGCTTGCCGCCAAGGGAATCAACATCCAGGTCATCTCCACGTCGGAGATCAAGATCAGTGTACTCGTGGCGGCCGAGTACACCGAGCTCGCCGTGCGTGCTCTTCACACTGCGTATGAACTGGACGCCGCCTGACCGGCGCGGAAATACAGCCCTGAAGTCCAGCGGGGCTCTGCAAATTCGCCGGTAGGCAGTCCGGCGCGGGTCTTGCTATAAGCGGCGCATGGACGCCGCATTCGCCCATATGCCCTGCCTGAACGCCCGACCGGCCAAGTCGGCGGCCGCGGCCTGGCGAGTTTGCGCCTGTATTATTGACCGCAGCTTCGTCGTCATCCGACTCAAGCATCTCGCGGTCTGACCATGGAGAGATCAACTCCTCTGGCCGGACCGCGAATGCTCCTCAAGCGGCTCCGGGACACGATGGCGCGTGCCGAGTCCGTCGAAGTGACGCTGAGCGAGGTCGTGCGCCTCGTCGCCAACGAGATGGTGGCCGAGGTCTGCTCGATCTACCTGCTGCGGGCCGGCGAAGTGCTGGAGCTGTTTGCAACCCAGGGCCTCAACCCCTCGGCCGTCCACAGCACCCGACTGCGGCTCGGTGAGGGGCTGGTCGGCGACATTGCCGCCCACGGGCGACCGCTGGCGCTCGACGACGCCCAGCACCATCCGCAATTCGCCTATCGCCCGGAGACCGGCGAGGAAATCTACCACTCGCTGGCGGGCGTGCCGATCGTGCGCGCTGGCCGGGTGCTGGGCGTTCTGGTGGTGCAGAATCGCACCCGTCGCCAGTACGACGAGGAAGAGGTCGAGACGCTGCAGACCATCGCCATGGTGCTGGCGGAACTGGTCTCGGCCAGTCACGTCGTCAGCCCCAACGAGGTCCAGCAGGTCGATGGCATCGGGTTGCTGCCGCTGCGCGTCGACGGCGTGCAGCTGACGCCGGGTGTCGCGATCGGCCGCGCGGTGCTGCACGAGCCGCGCATCGTCATCCAGCGCGTGGTTGCCGAGGATGTCGAGCAGGAGCAGGTCCGCTTCCTCGAGGCGCTGCGCGGCGTGCGCGAGGATGTCGACCGCATGCTCGAGGCGCACGACATGCAGTCGGGCGAGCAGCGCGAGATCCTCGAGACCTTCCGCATGTTCGTCGACGATCGCGGCTGGGCCGAACGGGTGCGCGAAGCCATCGATTCGGGCCTCACCGCCGAGGCCGGCGTCCAGCGCGCCTTCGACGATGTCCGCACGCGTCTTGGCCAGTCGACCGATCCCTACATTCGCGAGCGGCTGAGCGACCTGCAGGATCTCAGCAACCGGCTGCTGCTGCGGCTCACCGGCCGTGTCGCCATCGATCCCAGCACCTTGCCCGATGACATGATCGTCGTCGCTCGCGACATGGGTCCGGCCGAGTTGCTCGACTACGACCGCAATCGTCTGCGCGGTGTCGTGCTGGAGGAAGGCTCGGCGCTCAGCCATGTCGCCATCGTGGCGCGGGCCCTCGACATTCCGGTGGTCGGCCGCGCACCGAATGTGCTGGCGAGGGTCGAGGCCGGCGATCCGATCGTGGTCGACGGCGACAATGCGCAGGTGCTGGTGCGGCCGGCCGAGGACATCCTCCAGACGGTCCATCTCGCGCTCGATGCCCGCGCCCAGCGGCGCCGCAAGTATGCGGCCCTGCGCGACCTGCCGCCGGCAACACGCGACCAGGCGCGCATCTCGCTCAACATGAATGCCGGCCTGCTGATCGACATGCAGCATCTCGACGACACGGGTGCCGACGGTGTCGGCCTCTATCGGACCGAGATTCCGTTCATGGTGCGTTCGGAGTTTCCGGATGTTGATGCACAGGCATGGCTCTATGGTCGCGTGCTCGACCTCGCGGACGGCCGGCCCGTGACTTTCCGCACGCTCGATGTAGGGGGTGACAAGGTCCTTCCCTATATCGACTCGTTCGGCGACGAAAATCCCGCGATGGGCTGGCGCGCCATCCGCATCGGGCTCGATCGTCCGGCGATGCTGCG
>CAIYWM010000758.1 GCA_903929895.1 uncultured Alphaproteobacteria bacterium | reverse complement strand
GTGGTGGCCGGTGTCGGCGCCAAGCTGTTCGATCCGCCGCGCGCGGAAGGGGCCATGGCGGAGGCCATGGAAGCCGCCAGCCCCGACGAGATCGCCGATCCGATGCTGAAAAGCTTCCGCCACTTCGCCGACGAGCAGAAGGAGGACCGGCTGGCGCTGGCCGCCTGCTCCCGCGGGCCGCGCCTGCCGCTCACCCGCGACTCGCTGATGGCGATCCGGCGCCCGACGCTGGTCGTCGCCGGCGCCCGCGATCAGCTCGCCGGCCCGCCGCAGGGACTGGCCGACGCCATCCCCGGCGCCAAGGCGGTTACCCTGCCAGGCTGCGATCACTTCTCCTGCATCGGCCATCCGATGTTCAAGGCCACCGTGTTCGACTTCTTCGACGGCTGGCTCGAGTAGCCGCGTGGCACGCGTCAGCTTCAAGTCGATCCAGGCGCGCGCCGCCAGGCGCAAGGGCGGCGAGAAGGCGCTGGCGGCCCTGCTGCCGAAGCCACGCAACAACAAGAACCTGGCGAAACTGACGGACGACCGCGTGCTGGCGGAGATGGCGCGCCGCGAGTTCTGCGCCGGCTTCGTCTGGAGCGTCATCGACAAGAAGTGGCCGGGCTTCGAGGAGGCCTTCCTTGGTTTCAATCCAAAGCGGCTGCTGTTCCAGCCCAGCGAATTCTGGGAGAAGCTCACGCAGGACACCCGCATCGTGCGCAACCCGACCAGCATCCGGTCGGTGCGCGACAATGCGAAGTTCGTCACCGACATCGCGGCAGAGCATGGCAGCTTCGGCAAGTTCCTCGCCGCCTGGCCGGCCGACGACCAGATCGGCCTGCTCGAAGTCTTCGCCAAGCGCGGCTCCCGCCTCGGCGGCTTCTCCGGCCAGTACCTGCTGCGTTTCCTCGGACGTGATTCCTTCATCCTGACCGGCGATCTGATGATGTGCCTGCGCGATGCCGGCGTGCCGGTCAGCGAGAAGGGGACTTCCAAGAAGGACCAGAAGCTTGCCCAGGCGCAGATCAATGCCTGGGCCGAGGAGAGCGGCCTGCCCCTCACCCACATTTCCCGGATCTGCGCCCTGTCGATCGGCGAGAACCACGACGCCGCGCGCCTCGCGGAAACCATGCGGACGTGACCATGACGAATATCCTGCTGATCAATCCCAACACCACGAAGTCGATCACCGACCTCGTCCTCAAGACGGCCAAGGGCTTTGCCTCCAAGGGCACGCGCCTGCGGGCGCTCACCGGTTCCTTCGGCCCCCGCTACATCGCCTCGCGCGCGGGCTATGCCATCGCGAGCCATGCGGCGCTCGACGCCTACGCCAACGATCGCGGACCGAAGGATGCGGTCGTGCTGGCCTGCTTCGGCGATCCCGGCCTCGCGGCCCTGAAGGAGGTCAGTCCGGTGCCGGTCGTGGGCATGGCTGATGCGTCGATCCTGCAAGCCTGCGCCATGGGCAACCGCTTCTCGATCGTCACCGGCGGCGAGCGCTGGAAGTCGATGCTGGAAGAATTCGTCGCCAACCACGGCCTCTCCTCGCGCCTCGCCTCCGTGCGCACCGTGGCGCCGACCGGCGCCGACATCGCGCGCGACCCCAAGGCCGCCATGGAATTGCTGGCACAAGGGTGCTCCGCCTGCGTGAAGGACGGCGCCGACGTCGTGATCCTGGGCGGCG
>CAIYWM010000757.1 GCA_903929895.1 uncultured Alphaproteobacteria bacterium | reverse complement strand
GGCGCTCAACGCCGCGATCGAGAAGTCTCCGGTCGTGGTGATCGCCGATCCCAACGAGTGCTCGTTCCAGTTCAACCCGACGGGCACCGCCTCGTTCACCAGCTCGTGCGACATCGCCAAGTCGTTCCTCGCGCGCAACTCGGTGAACTACTCGAACCAGTCCGCCCCGGCCGGCACCCCGGCGCAGATCAAGATCGGCGACAAGCTGGTGACCTCCTTCGACAAGGCGAAGGCGGGAGCCGAGGGCGCGGCCAAGGAGCGGGCTTTCAACGCCGAAGCGACCGCCGGCATCCGCGCTGCCGGCTATCCGGCCGCGGCCGACCCCAAGCAGGTCAACATGACGATGGTCATCGTCATCCTGACCATCCTCGTCATCTACGTGACGATGGTCTACGGACCGATCGCGGCCCTGCTGGTCGAGCTGTTCCCGACCCGCATCCGCTACTCGGGCATGTCGCTGCCGTACCATATCGGCAACGGCTGGTTCGGCGGCTTCCTGCCGCCCACCGCCTTCGCCATCGTGGCGGCGACCGGTCACATCTACTCCGGTCTCTGGTATCCCATCGCGGTGGCCGGCATGACCCTGGTGATCGGCCTGCTCTTCATGCCGGAGACCAAGGATCGCGACATCTACGCCGAGGACTGACGCGTCCTCTGCGACAAAAAAGAACCGGCGGCCCGCAAGGGCCGCCGGTTTCTTTTTTGCGGTTTGGCGCGGCTCCGGTAAGTATCGCGTCATGAAACTCGAAGCCATTGCCATCGGCCACCGGCCGCCCGACGACGTGAACGCCATCATCGAAGTGCCGATCGGCGGCGAGCCCATCAAGTACGAGATGGACAAGGAAGCCGGCGCCCTGGTGGTCGACCGCTTCCTGTACACGCCCATGCGCTATCCGGGGAATTACGGCTTCGTGCCGCATACCCTGTCGGACGACGGTGATCCGATCGACGTGCTGGTCGCCAACACCCGTCCGATCATTCCCGGCGCCGTGATCAACGTGCGCCCGATCGGCGTGCTGCGCATGGAGGACGATGGCGGCGGCGACGAGAAGATCATCGCCGTGCCGTCGCCCAAGCTGACCCAGCGCTACGTGCACGTGAAGACTGTCGGCGATCTGCCGGAGATCACGCGCCAGCAGATCGAGCATTTCTTTATCCACTACAAGGACCTCGAACCCGGCAAGTGGGTGAAGCTGCTCGGCTGGGGCGACGTCGACGAGGCGAGGCGCCTCATCACGGAAGCGATCGAGCGGGCCAAGCAGAAGCGCTGACCGGAGCGACTTCCCCACGAAGGGGCCTGCGCGCAGGCCGCCGCGCGTCGGACGTTCCATTCCGGTCGACGCGGGAGCCGTTCCTTCAGACTTTGTTTGCTTGCATCCCGGGCGACCGGGTACCTTGCCGGTCGTTGGCTTGGTGACAAGATCCGAAGCCGACCGGAGCGAGGACAGTTCATGGGCGAGACCGGGATCCGAGGCGCCGTTGGTGGCTCGTTGCTCACCGTCGGCTTTCAGATCGGCATGGTCGTTCTCTGCACCTTGCCCGGAACGGCGCAGGCCCAACTGAGCTTCAAGACCTATCAATACGGAAGCAGCAACATCACGACGGTCACCGGTATTCGCGGTGGCAACATGACCGGCAACTACTCGATCCCGGGAAGCGGCGGCAATACCGGGGGATTGCTCTTCGGAGTGCCCGCCGACACCATCAATCCGTTTCCGACGGCGACGGCGAACCAGTCGAACTATCCCGGTGCCCTCAGCAGCACCCCCTACGGGCCGAGTTTCGGATCTTCCACGGGCATCCTGCGTGTCGTCGGAAGCTACATAACGGCGGCGTCCAGCCCCTATGATCTCGGGTATCTGTTCGATGCAGCGGCGCCGTCCGCATCGCAGCTCACGACGCTGCGCTATCCCAGTACCCCCGGCAATCTCACGCTGTTCACGATTGCCCATAGCAACTTCGGTAATCAGGTCGTCGGCAACTACGACACCATGCTCGCGACCGGGAATGCCTTCATCTACGACATCCCGACCGCAACGTTCACGAACAACAACAAGCCGGGCGCGCTCAGCACCACGGCCTACGGCGTCTACGGCAACAAGATCGCCGGCGGCTACGGCGAAAACTCGGGACCCGGGCCTGTGCTCATCCCGACGGAGCATGGCTACATCTACAATCAGACGACGAGCGTCTTCACGCGATACGATGCTCCGGATTCCCTCTTCACGCATTTCGAGGGCATCACCAGCGGCGGCCGGGCCAATACCTATAATCTTGTTGCCGATTCCATCGGCACCGACCTCAGGCCACATGCCTGGGCCGTCTCCGTCGACGCGGCGGGCGTTGCGACCTGGACGGAGATCACCGTGTCGGGCGCCGAGGTGACGTCGGCAAATTCGACCTATGGCGGCACCGTCATCGGCGTGTACGTCGAGGGGGGTGTGACGAAGGCCTACACCATCAACATCCCAGGGCTTTACAATCCAGTCACCAATTCAGCCAATCTCACCTCCGGTGCCGCCGGCGCGGTGGCGATCAACGGCGCGGGCGACGACGTCGTCAACAACGGGTCCATCCTGATGATGGGGGCCAACAGCATCGGCATCAGCAACGGCACCTATGGCGTCGTGACCAACTACGGCACGATCGGCGTGACGGGCGTCGGTGGCACAGCCGTGCAGATGTCGGGCGATTTCAGCACGCTGCTGAACGCGGGCACGATCAACGCCGCGCCGGGCGGATACGCCATCCAGACCGACGCCACGTCGATGGGATCGATCGTCGTCAACAACGGCATCATCGACGGCCTGGTGTCGATCGCGGCCGGATCCTATGCCCGCTTCGAGAACAGCGGCTGGCTTGGCATCAGCGCCGCCGGCGCCGGCGCGACACACCAGATCAGCGGCACCTTCGTCCAGACGGCGGCCGGCACGATGGGAATGCGCGTGTCACCGACCGCCGCCGATCGGCTCCTGGTGGACGGCACCGCGAGACTGGACGGCGGCCTGCAGGTCATTGCCCAGCCCGGCACCTTCGCGCTCCGCTCCAGCTACACGCTGGTGACGGCAACGGGCGGATTGAGCGGCGCCTTTCAGTCGGCGACCAGCACCTTGCCGTTTCTCATCCCGACGCTGAGCTACGACGCCAACAACGCCTACCTCAACCTGCAGGTCGGTGGCTTTGCGCAGGCGGCCCTGACGCCCAATCAGGCGGCGGTCGGCGCGGTGCTCGACGCCACAGCACCGAATGCGACCGGCGACTACGCCACCGTCGTCACGGCGCTCGCGGGCCTTTCCACCCAGCAGGGCCAGACGGTGATGAACGCCATCAGCGGCCAGAACTATTCCGGCTTCTCGAGCTCGATGGTCCAAGGCACCCAACTCTTCCTCAGCAACTTCGCCGGACAGGCTGGCGGTGGCGGCGGTCTGGACGGCTCGAACCGCGTCGCACTGGCCGAAGCCTGCGATGTCGCCTGCGACACGGCTTCTCCCGCCCTGTGGAACGCTTGGGGCGGTGCGCTCGGTGGGCTGGGCACAATCAGCAACGGCGGCAGCAATAGCGGCGCACTGACCTATAATGTCGGCGGCTTCGCCGGCGGCCTCGATCGCCTCGTGGCGCAAGGCCTGCGGGTCGGCGCGACGGTCGGCTACCAGAACGCCAACCAGTGGGTCGGCGGCTTCAGCGGCGCCGGCAACTCCAACACCGTCCAGGCTGGCGTCTACGCCAACTACAGCGAGGGCAAGGTCTACGCCGACGCCATTGCGGGCTATGCCTACTCCGCCAACCAGATGTGGCGCAGCATCGTGATCCCGGGCCTGGCGCTGCGCACGGCCTACGGCTTCACCGGTGCCAACCAGTTCTACGGCCAGATCGAGACGGGTTATCGGTTCGATATCGGTGGCATGGCGAATGCGTTCATCACGCCGTTCGTTCGGCTGCAGGCCTATACCGGCACCCAGAACGCCTTCACCGAGACGGGCGCGGACTCGCTCAACCTGTCGGTGGCGCAGCAGACGACGAACTCGCTGCGCACGGTGCTGGGCGCGCAGCTCGGCGGCTCGATGGACCTGGGCTGGCGCGATCGGCTGGCGATGAAGGTGCGGCTGGGCTGGAGCCACGAATATGCCGACACGGCGCGGCCGGTGACGGCCTCGTTCGCCGGCGCGCCGGCCGCGCCCTTCACGACCTACGGCGTGGCGCCGCAGCGCAACGGCGTCGTGCTGGGCCTCGCCGCCACCACGGCCATTGCCGACGCGACATCGATCTATCTCCGCTACGAGGGCGAGATCTCCGGACAGGACAATGCCCATGCTCTCACCGCCGGCTTCCGCATGACCTGGTAGAGCGCCGGACACTCTTGCCGTCTGCGCTGCTTTTCCTATATCCACCGCCGGAAAATCAACCGCGAGGAATTCAAGCGCAATGAACGGCGACGGATCGGCGGCCCAGGGCAGCCCGGAGAAGCACCAGTTCCAGGCCGAGGTGGCCGAACTGCTGAACCTGATGATCCACTCGGTCTATTCCGAGACGGACGTCTTCCTGCGCGAGCTGGTGTCGAACGCCTCCGACGCCTGCGACAAGGTCCGCTACGAGGCCATCGCCCGGCCCGAGCTGCTGGCTGGTGACGAACGCCTGGCCATCCGGCTCAAGCCCGATGCCATCGCCAAGACCCTCACCATTGCCGACAACGGCATCGGCATGGACCGGCAGGAGTTGATCGACAATCTCGGCACCCTGGCGCGCTCCGGCACCAAGGCCTTCCTCAAGGGGCTGAAGGACGCCAAGGACGGGTTGGGCCTGATCGGCCAGTTCGGCGTGGGCTTCTACGCCGCCTTCATGGTGGCCGACCGCATCGAGGTGACCAGCCGCCGCGCCGGTTCGGCCGAGGCCTGGACCTGGATCTCCGCCAGCGGTGCCGGCTTCGAGGTGGCGCCCGCGACGCCGGAACAGGCGGCGCGCGTTTCGCGCGGTACCGAGATCGTGCTGCACCTCAAGGAAGACGCGGCGCGCTACCTCCAGCCCTACGAGCTGGAGCGCATCGTGCGGACCTATTCCGACCACGTGCTGTTCCCGATCGAGCTGGTCGAGGACAAGGGCGAGGCGCGACAGGTCAATGCCGCGAGCGCGCTGTGGCAGCGTTCGAAATCCGAGGTGACGGCGGAGGACTACACCCAGGCCTATCGCTCGCTCGCCATGGCGTTCGACGAGCCGGCGCTGACCCTGCACTACAAGGTCGAGGGCCGGCAGTCCTATGCGGTGCTGCTGTTCGTGCCCACCACGCCGCCGTTCGATCTCACCGATCCGGCGCGCAAGGGGCGGGTGAAGCTCTATGTCCGGCGGGTCTACATCACCGACGATGCCGAGCTGCTGCCGGCCTATCTGCGCTTCGTGCGTGGCGTGGTCGACAGCGAGGACCTGCCGCTCAACCTGTCGCGCGAGATGCTGCAGAACAATCCGCAGGTCCGCCAGATCCGCAGCGGCCTCGTCGGCCGCGTCCTGTCGGAGCTGGAAAGCACCGCCACCAAGGATGCCGATGCGTTCGGCAAGATCTGGGAGACCTTCGGCCCGATCCTCAAGGAAGGGCTGTATGAGGACCAGGAGCGGCGCGCCCAGTTGCTCGGCCTCGCGCGCTTCGCCTCGACCGCGGGCGACACGCCGCGCTCGATCAAGGACTACGTGGCCGACCTGAAGCCCAACCAGACCGAGATCTACTATCTCGTGGGCGACAGCCTCGACCGGCTGAAGTCCAATCCCAAACTCGAGGCCGCGAAGGCCCGCGGCGTCGAGGTGCTGCTGCTCACCGACCCGGTCGACGCCTTCTGGACGACCCTGCCGCAGGAGTTCGACGGCAAGCCGCTCAAGTCACTCAGCCAGGGCGAGGTGGATTTCGGCCTGATCCCGCTCGTCGACGAGGCGAAGGCCAAGGACGCCGCCGCCGAGGCCGTCGAGGACGATGCCGCCGTGCTGGAGGCCGCGAAGCAGGTGCTGGGCGACAAGGTTGGGGACGTGAAGGCCTCGACGCGCCTCACCGACAGTGCCTCCTGCCTGGTGGCGAGCGCGCAGGGCAGGGACCGCGAGCTGGAGCGCCTGCTCGAGCGTCAGAACCGCGGCAGCGGCGCCAAGCCCATCCTCGAGCTCAATATGAAGCACGCGATGGTCCGCGCGCTGGGTGCGGCGAAGAAGGACGACCGTGCGCAGGACGTGGACGATCTGGCGAACTTGCTGCTCGACCAGGCCTGCATCCTCGATGGCGAGATCCCGTCCGATCCGGCCGCCTTTGCACGCCGTCTGAACAGCTATGTCGTGCGGGCCCTGGGCGCAAAAGCCTAGGCGAGCCGGCATAAGGTTTTTCGTTCCGGCGTGCAGTTGATCCATGCCGATTGCGCTTGTCGGGCAATGCCCAGTGTCTGAAGTCTTCGTCACAGTCGACAAGAACTGCCTGTGACGGAGGAAGCAATGTCCAAGAACGCGATCATTCGGCGCCGCACCTTTCTTGGAGCCGCAGCCGCGGCGGGAACCCTGGCGGCGCCGGCCATCGCTCGCGCCCAAGCCTGGCCGTCAAAGCCGGTGCGCGTGGTCAACGCCTACAGCGCCGGCGGAACCGCGGACGTCGTGTGCCGCATCTACTGCCAGGCGCTGGGCGAGAAGCTCGGCCAGAGCTTCACCGTCGACAACAAGCCGGGCGCGGCGGGCACCATCGCGGCCCAGATCGTGGCGCGCGCGCCCAACGACGGCTACACGATCTTCTACGATGCCACCGCCCAGTCGGTGAACCCGTCGCTGTTCGCGGGCAAGCTGACCTACGACACGAAGCGCGATCTCCTGCCGATCGCCCAGACGATGGTGACGCCCGTCACGCTGGTGCGCAACGCGCAGTTCCCCGCCAAGACGATCCCCGAGTTGATTGCGCTGGCGAAGAGCAAGCCGGGCACGCTCGACTGCGCCTCGACCGGTATCGGCACGGTGCAGCACGTCTCGCTCGAGCTACTGAACCAGAAGGCCGGCATCAAGATCAATCACGTGCCCTACAAGGAAATGGGCTCGGTCCGGAACGACCTGTTCGCCGGCCGCATCCCGCTGCTGTTCAACAACGTCCCGGGCACGGTGGCCCTGCTCACCTCGAAGGACGTGTCGTGCATGGCGCACACCGGCCCCAAGCCGGTCGACGTCCTGCCGGGCGTTCCCGCCATCTCGGAGGTGCTGCCGGGCTTCGAGACCTGGGAATGGAACGGGCTGTTCGCGCCGGCCGGCACCGATCCCGCGCTGATCTCGCGCCTCAATGCCGAGGTCAACGCCGTCATGAAGATGGAGGCCGTGGCGAAGCGGCTGGCCGAACTGGGGGCGCTGACGCAGGCCAACACGGTCGTCGAGTTCACGGCCTTCCGTGAGAAGCAGATCGCCTTCTTCGCCGAGATGGTGAAGAGCGCCGACATTCGCATCGAGTAGGGAGCAGGCGATGGCCGAGAACGATCCGCTGCTGGGACACGGTCGACAGATCATCGTGCGCGAGGACTGGCTCGGGCTGACCGAGGAGGAGATCCTCGAGCCCGGATTGCCGATCGTCGATCCGCATCACCATCTCTGGGAACGCGACGGCGGCCATTCCTACCTGCTGCCGCAGTTGCTTAGCGACACGGCCAGCGGCCACGACATTCGCGCGACCATCTTCGTGCAGTGCGGCGAGATGTATCGCGCCTCGGGACCGGCCGACGAGCAGTCGCTCGGCGAGACCGAGTTCGTGACCGGCGTCGCGGCGGTGAGCGCGAGCGG